>JAYELJ010000111.1:0-7342 GCA_034717395.1 Patescibacteria group bacterium | reverse complement strand
TCCCAGTCTGCAGCATAAGCTTTATCTGAGGACAAACCAAAGGTAGCAAACAAGAACAAGAACCCAAGCGATATGTATGTTTTTAAATGGATCATATGGCATTATCTACGAGATAAGAAAGTCATAAGTTCTCTGGTAACCCAGAGAAGAATAAACATCTGTATGTTCCAGTTTATGGATGTTAAGAGTTCTTCTACAGACATAAGAAAATAAAGATATAAAATAAATAGTTCTGCTGACCCATAAATGAACGAAAAGATCGTTCATTCATTTATGTATCAGGGAGAAGATACAGGGAAGGATATGTACCTTCTCCGTGAACCTATGCTTTGAGCTTGCGACGAATAACACCCATCACAAACCCGAAGGCAACCAGTGTCAGGAGCCACGGTGCAAAGGTAACCATCGTATCCAAGAGATCACCGATCATCGATACGGTCTCTGTTTGGAGTGTTACCACCGAACCACTATCTACGAGACTCGCAGCGTGTGCCTGTGGGACAGAAAAAAAGTTAAACATACTTGTTTTACTGTTAAGAAATAAAATAATTGCATAGCTATACATCCCGAGATATATCACGGGTGGTAGACTGGATATATCCCAAGAAATATAGCTAAAGAAAAAGCATGATAGTCTTCTCCCTTGCTGTAAAACAAAGAAGAAAAAGCTACCACACTTTTCCGTATAACCGATATTTATCTCGTCCAGCTGACAAACCCTCCAGTAATAAGTTGCCAAATCTTCCTGATAATCCAGAAAAATGGCATGGTGAGAAATGCAATAGCAAACCCTACCGCTAGATACTCGAAGATCAACGAAAGAGATTGTTGAAATAATGCTGCGACAGACATACCTCTTACGAATTAGCCTTACGCATATCTCCAATGAGAGCAGAGATCTTTGTTCTACGAACCGTATCTCAGAAGAATGTTATATCCATAGAAGGAATCACTTGTTCGATCTTCGGACAATCTTTTTCTGAAAGGTAACGTAGTTGTACGTTCTCTGTCCGATCTCCAGATCTACTCTGTGCAAGAACATAGAAGTAATCGTATGCGATCTTTTCTCCGTTCTTTTCAAATTCTCCGTTCATACGAATAGGAAGAGAAATAATCTTCACGTTTTGTAATGAAAGTTTCATAAAATTTGTGTGGAATAATAATAAATAAAATTCCAAGGCCTTGGTGTGGAAATACATCCAACATTTGTATCTCGAGTACATGTATATTATCTCATTTCATCGAATCTCTTTCAAACACAGAAAGTATTTTATCTACTATTTTTGATAAAAATAGGTGTTTTTTCTACTCGTGATTTTCCGCTTCTGGAAGGTTGTAGTATTTGTCCCAGATAGGGCACCACGCTGTACAAAACGCAGAGAAGTCCGACTTTCGGGCTTCTCTTTTTGTTTTTTATCATGATTTTTCTGTTTTGCAACATTTTGATTGTGCAAAAAATATAAAAATATGATATAATGATATGAAACGTCAAATAATTCCTGGAGTTTCACTATTCTATTTATTCAATTTTTTGTTATGAAAAAGCTTTTTTCGTACATATCATTACTTTCTTTTATTATTGTAACATTTTCTCACTGATCATTTGCATCGGCAAACCTAGCATCACCAGATGATTTGATGACAGAAATGGAGAAAGTTCATTATTATGATGCTAATACAGATACACATCATGTGTTTTTTGTATGGAGTGATTCAGGTGAAGAAAGAGATATTACACTCCTTCGTTCGACAGGGACGACTATCACAGAACAAGGCTACGTTCAAGGAACAGGGGCTGTATGAGGTCAGGATATCTCTTATATCTATGATGTTTTTACTGGTTCATTGGTAGATGCCTCTACAGATATGACCTATCGTTTTGGATCTAATACACAAGATTATACAGTAGAACTAGAGGATTCTCTGAGTTCTATTGATGATAGTACTGATAATATTTTGGTGCCTTGTGCAGGATTGATCAATACAGGAACTACAGTACAGACAGGAAATATTGTTACTGCAGATGGAACAGTGACAGAATGTAATGCAGAGCAGTTTTATAATTTGGTAGAGACAGGCGCTACATATCAATATGGTTTTTCGCAGTTTGTAGGAGATACAGATATAGAAAAATTTGCACGAGCCCTTCTGATCAAGGGTACGAATATTGAAACAGCACCATATCCAGGAATTGATATAGAGATATTGATTGCACCCTATGTAGATGCGTTGCTTACAAGTAATATTGATTTTGTGCAGATAGAAGCAGAAGTAGTGGGAGAAACAGGAACCGGAGAAGTGGTGGAAGAAACAGGAACCGGAGAAGTGGTGGAAGAAACAGGAACCGGAGAAGTGGTGGAAGAAACAGGAGCCGGAGAAGTGGTGGAAGAAACAGGAACCGGAGAAGTAGTGGAAGAAACAGGAACAGGAGAAGTAGTGGAAGAAGTAATTATCGAAGAAACAACAGATTATTCAGATGCTCTCAAAGAGCTTTCTATCAACACACTTACTACTGAGTGATCACCGATCGAAGGGTTACCTATTCGCTTTATATTCAATGCACAAGGAGGAAGTGGTTCTCTTTCATACGATCTACAGTTTGGAGATGGTTCAGGAACCACAACTACGGGGAATTATCTCATACATGCTTACCAAGACACCGGGCTATACACATATACACTCACAGTAGAAGATCAAACAGGGGATGCCAAAATGCTTACAGGCTCTGTTTCTATAGGAAAAGAGTATTGCCCAATACAAGATGAATTTATCTATACAGAGAATGGAGGATGGATTATGAAATGTAATGTTCAGCAAGAAGTAGTGAGTATGACTGGTTCTCAGGCAGCACTTCGAGGGTTTATGTATAGTGATATATATGGATGGATTGCATTGTCTCAGGCAGATTTGATCGAGGCATATGGTGATATGTATGGTCCATTTCCAGAGTTTGAAGTGACCATGACACATACAGGAGGAACAGTATCCGATCCAAACCCAACAAAGATACTTCTTGGAGGATATGCGTTCTCTGATGCTACAGGGTTTATCAATCTTGCAGGGACAGGGTCGAGTCCAGGAGTCTTTATCGATCTTTCAGAGAGTAGTCAGAATGAGATGAAAGGTTTTGCTTGGTCAGAAAATATAGGATATGTATCATTTTCAGGTGATAATCATACAACAGGGTATACAGAATATGGATTTCAACATATGTACGGTGATGTGGTCGGAAGTAATAGTAAAGTAGATGGGTATGATATAGCAGAGTATGTTTACAAAATGTCACAGAGTGGAACCGATATTATTTCAGACCAGAATTGGGATCTTATTATAGACAAATATAAAGAATCAAATAATTACACAAATAATTAACTCTCTCTTTTTATAATAAAAACAAAAATAAAATGAACAATTTTAGTACATGGGCGAAGCAGTCATATGCTTCTATTCCCTTTGTATATCGGGTGGTGAGTGTTGTGGTTCTTGTTGCTATGATAGGCTCTCTTTCTCTGTTATCTTCTTCTTGGATGCAAGGAAATATGTTCTTTAATCAAAAACAAGGGGATATAAAACTCACTCTCAAGTTGAACGATACTACTATCACAGAAGTATCAGAAGGGACTCCTTTCTTTGCCGATATCAATATCGACTGGGCGACTTCTGGACGTGATACTATCGCAGCAGCAGAATTTGTCATTGCAACAGATGGTATGCTATCTCGATCTATGGATGCTATATCTATCGAAGGTCTATCATCGACAGGCTATACTATTATCGAGGATAGTAACCATGAAAACCAACTTCGTTTCATAGTGTTTCCAAAAGATCCATTGAACGATGCATGGCAACCAAATAATGGAATGGTTGCTCAGATCAAATTCTTACCGAAAGGAGTTATTGAAGATACAGAATTTTCTCTTCGCCTTCTTCCTGGTACCCGTGTTTTTGCCTATGGAGAAAATGCTCCTCTCGCAACTGTATTAGACTTGAAAGATAGTCAATTTGCTGCTCTGGAAGATAGTTCTGACACCTTTACTATTGTAGATGGGAATGCTCCAGAATTTGTCTCGGAATCACTTGCATGGTCAGAGGAACGTTTCATTTCTCAGTATGATGGGGCTTCTACCGGAACCGTGTGTCTTGATATACAAGATAATCAATCATCAGCACTTTCTGCTGTGAAGATCCAAGGGAGAGAAAATAATGATTCGGATGTATGGGAAAAACCGCTTCTTCTTTCAGGATCGATCACTGATCAGGTAGGAACATATTGTACAAATATCGATACAAATATGATGTCAGATTTGTATGCTGCTCAAAAGCTCAAAGTATGGGCAAAAGATAAAGATTATAATCATATGTACCAGGATATTTCTTTTCCAAGAAATACCATACCACAGATCGAAATCCAAAATATTCCAGATTTTGTCGGAATGGATATATCTTCAGATGATCCTCAGGAGCCTTCTGTATTCATCTCAAAAGGGGATAATTATGATTATGATATAAAAGTAACAGATGCTGATGGGGATACTCTTTCTACAGCAGAAATCTCTTCGAGTACCGGGCTTACTCTTGCAGAGACTGAGACTGGATATATTCTGACAGGGGCTGTAGGAGAAGTTGGTCAATATGATTTTGTATTGCAAGCAGATGATACCTGGGATATAGCCACAGGAGCAGGAACATGGAAGGTAGACTATGCTCTAGCAGAGATAGAGGTAAATGGTCTTGCTACACAAGCAACATTAGATAAAAATGGAATTACTTCTGTATCGTACTCTGGCACTATTTCAACACAATACGCAGATGACATGTCTGTTACAACAACCAGTTCATGAGTTACCATCGATCAGAACAAGAAGATTTTTGAAGTAAGTGCAACGGGTAATCATGTTATTACTTTTACAGCAATAAATACACAGGACTTATTTAAGAATGGTTCTGTAGAAAAAACACTGGAAGTTCTTCCATATGTGAATAATGCGCCATTGATGAAGTGGTCAGGAGGAGAGGAAGAATATGTTTATATAGGATCAGATATTATTCTTAGTTACCCATTTTTCCCTGCCTCTAAACAATCTTCATATAATGATTTTGATGGACTTGCATGGTATTCAGCAGATGGTGATGAACTTACTCCAGATTTTACGAATATTCCGACTGGAGTATCTATGGTAGAGGCAGGAAATAATATAGCGGGTTATAAATTTACATCGACAGGAACATATGTATTAGAAGTGTCTGTTTCGGACGATTATGCTCTAGATTCAAAAACAACAACAGTAACAAAAACTATTCATATTGTTGATTGGATGGCTCCAGATGTGAATGTTTCTTATTCTACTACAGAGCCAACAAATCAGGATGTAGTAGCGACCATTACACTTCCAGATGGAGTAACATCATCAAATGGGGTAGTACATACATTTACAGAAAATGGATCATTTGATTTTAACTTAACAGAAACAGCAACCAACCAATCTTTTGTTGTTACAGCGACAGTAAATAATATTGAGATTATAGCGGAAGGAGAACAAGAAGAGTCACAAGACAGTGCTCTAGTAGAAGAAGTACCAGTGGAAGAAGTACCAGTGGAAGAAGTACCAGTGGAAGAAGTACCAGTGGAAGAAGTACCAGTGGAAGTTCAACTTCCTGTAGTGGAAGCAGATGTGGTAGAAGAGTCTGCAGTCGATCTTGGTTCTGATGATATTATTGATGAAACTACATATGAAGTTGTTAAAGTGGTTCAAGTGAAAAATGATCAGGAGCCTCTTGCTCAAGTAGTGATTCATACAGGAACTATTATCAAAAAAGCAGATGACAACACAATATATACTGGTGCTCTCTTAGCTCCTATGTATATTGAAGAATCAACTGCAGCAGAACTGTATGAAGAAGTAGTAGAAAATACAGAAATTGTCTCTGTATATGAAGTGGGATCAGAAACAGAACATTTTATCTTTGAAAACAAACTCTATACACTGACACTTCCTACCAATGGATCTGTTAATCCACATATTTATACTCTTTCTGGGTCAGATTGGGTTATTCAAGATACGAATGAGGTGGTCACAGAGTTTTATATCTCAGCAGATATCGAACATATGTCGAAATTTGCCGTGATAGCTGATGCTCCAGAGCAACAAGAACAACAACCAACTCAGATCAACACATCGGGAGGGTCTTCTGGTGGAGGATGAGCAGGATACTATGCTACGCTCAAAGAAAAACAAGAAACTGAGAATATTGCAACAGAGCTTGTAGAAACAGCAGGAGGCTCAGATGAAAATATAATAGAAATAATTTCTCTAGATGATCTGTATGACCATATGGTATCTGCAATTTTAACAGAAAAAGATTTGGATCACGCATTGTCTATCGCAGAGGATATGACAGAGCAATACCCAGAAAGTGCACGAGCATGGAATGGTCTTGGATGGGTGTATCTCGAGCGTAATGAGCTAAACCAAGCACAAGAAGCTCTCGCTCGTGCGGAAAGTATAGATCCATCTGTTGCATATCTTTCAGACAACAAAGCTGATCTTGCAGAAAAACAAGCAAGACCTACTGATAGTGTGGAAGAATCTCATGCTCCACAAACAGCAGGAGGAACAGATTTAGTAGAGCCGGTAGAAACACCAGTTATAGAAAAATCAGCACGTCAGGTTATACTAGAATTACAAGATGCTTTATTACAAGATAGTGATGCTATTGCAGCTATCGAACTTGGAATAGAAGCTACAGAAAAAGACGCAACAAATGTAGAAACATGGAATGCTCTTGGTTGGGCATATATCGAAGCAGGACGCTATGAAGATGCGCAAATCTCATTAGAAAAAGCGCGTTCTATCGACGCTTCATTTTCGAAAATCTATCTCAACCTTGGAAATCTCTTTCGGGCACAGGAAGATATGGAAATGGCATTATCTCATTATAGACTTGCTATAGAACATGAAGGACAAGTAGAAAGTTTTGTTTCAAAAGAAGCTCAAAAACAAATTAACCGCATTCTTCTTTCTCAAGAAAAACAATCATCAAATACAGGTGATATTTCACAAGATACAGGAGAGTTTGTGGAGGTTACACAGGAGGATTTAGTGGAGATCTATGAAGTACAAGAAGAGATAAATATACAAACAATCTGGCAAATTTTCAAACAGTATTTTGAATCACTGTTCGGATTTATGAGGTAACAAAAAAGAGTCCCAATATGAGGCTGTCTAAAAAATAACTGTTTTAGATATTGTTCTCGCAAGAAAAACCAAGGATTTATTCCTTGGTTTTTCTTGTTGTCAGATTTTGCACCTAAATTATCTATACAGCTTGGAATTTGAGGATT
>JAYELJ010000110.1:0-7437 GCA_034717395.1 Patescibacteria group bacterium | reverse complement strand
TAGTTAGGATAATCCTAACTATTTTTTCTTTCCCATTTTTCTCTCATCCAGTATACTACTGACCAATGACTACACAATCCCTCTTTTCACATATCAGACATACTTGTGACCTGACTGATGTTCCAGCCATCACAGATCGTACTGCTCGGTACATACAAGATATCATCAAAGAAAAACAACCAACTGTTCTACTCGAGCTTGGTACTGCTTTGGGATACTCTACCCTCAACTGGGCAGAGATGATGCACGAAGAACAAGTTCTTCTCACTATAGAATACTCAGACCCAAGCTATCATATTTCTCAGAAACATATCGAGCTCTACCAAATACTCAGAGAAAAAGAAACCGGATCTCCAGGCCCACAAATTATTGGAACCCATGGGGACATTGTAGAAGTATATAAAAAAGCTATTCAAGGAAGAAAAATAGATCTCCTGTTTATAGATGCACATAAAGCAAGCTATGGAATCTATCTCAAGCTTATAAAACAGTACTTAGCGAAAGATGCTATCATCATAGTAGATGACGTCGTGAAATTCATAGATCGTATTCCAGAAGATTTCTGGAACTGGTTTGAAAAAACAAAACGGAGCTACGATATCATTCATACAGATCCCGATGATGGGATACTTATCTCATACCATTCTCAGTAAATATGAAAATCTTTATACTCACTCTCTTTCCTGAGTTTTTTGAAAGCCCTCTCCAGACATCTATCCTGGGACGAGCTATTGCCGATCAAAAAATAACAATCGAAACCATCAATATTCGAAACTATACGCTTGATAAGCATAAAAATGTAGATGATGTTCCTTTTGGATGAGGACATGGTATGCTGATGACCTGTCAGCCATTATTTGACTGTATAGAAGATATAAAATGAAAAGCAAAGGCAAACAGCCCGGTTGTGTTTCTCAGCCCACATGGAGATCTCTGGAACCAAGAACTTGCCGAGCAATACACAACCGAACTAGAATCACACAATCAAGATATCATACTCCTCTGTGGACACTACGAAGGAATCGACCAACGTGTCATAGAAAACCTAGTAGATAGACAGATATGTATCGGACACTATATCCTTACCGGATGAGAACCCGCTGCCCTATGCATGATTGATTCTATTGTTCGCCTGATCAAAGATTCTATTGGAGATGAGCAATCACATATTCACGATTCTTTTTCACCTGGATTGGATCGACAGCTCGAATACCCGCAATACACCAGGCCATCAGATTTTCGTGGATATACGGTACCAGAAGTACTCCTCTCTGGACACCATGCCAAGATCGAAGCATGGAAACAGGAAAATCTCATAGATCCAAAAAACAAATAGCAATGCGATGATCGCATTGCTATTTACTTACCCATATTATTTATTTATTTTGATTCGAATCTTTGAAGTCAATATCTGTATAAGTCTCGATAAATCCGGCAATATACGCAGTAGCTGGTATAGTAAGTACCAAAGCAAATGCACCGATCAAAGCACGAGCAAGTTCATTGGCTACGTATCCAAGGTTCAGGATCTCTACCAAGTCAATGTTTTGCGTAGCAGCAAAGAGCAGTATCAGAGCAAAAGCAGAACCAGTATACGCATAGACTAAAGTATCTACCATAGCCCCAATGATATCACGACCTACTTTCATCCCCGACTGTACGATTTCTTTTCGACTAATATCTGGATTTTGTTTTCGCACCTCATCAATAGCCGCAGTAATAGAAACTGCTACATCGATCACTGCACCAATAGCTCCGATCAATATCCCTGCATAGAGAATAGATGTCAGATCTAAATTGGGAGCGTATACCATCAACCTACGAAGATCTTCTGTGGTGAGTGCATTCAAATGAGCAAAATACCCGAGAATATTCATCGCAATAGCCGAAGCCCCCATCCCAAACATCGTACCCAGAACAGCTATCAGAGATTTCTTATTGAACCCGAGAATAAAAGTGATATTCACCAGAGCTACAAGAAAAAGCCCTCCAAACGTAATAAATAATGGATTGACCCCCGAAGAAATAGCTGGAACCAATACATAAAAAATAAAAGAAAGAGACAGTATCAAGGCTCCTATACCACGAACGCCCTGCCAACCACCAAATCGAGCAATCAAAACAAATACAATCAATGCAAACCAAAACATAGCCGGCAGATGAAAATAATCCTGAATAGAATAGATTTGTACCCCTTCATTAGTATCCACATATACACTCACTGTGTCTCCTACTTCTGGATGTATAGTCAGATTCTGTAATCCAGAATTATGATAAATCTCTATCTCTTCTCCAGACTGATCTCCCGTGAGCAACTTGAGTTTGTATATACTTTCTTCCTCTGTGTAATTGGCCAACTGATCTGCAACCAAGAATGACTCTAGTGCACTGGGAACATGATGTTCTTTTTCTGCAGAAGACACATAGATATCCAAAACCACAGCACGCTCCATAGAGACCGCATCATGAGACCCATCCATAGCCAAAGCAGACGAAGGCAACAATGTAGCAAAAAGAGTAAGAAGAACACCTGTAAATAAATATTTCATATATTTCAATGTTTAAGAATGAGAGACTAAAACCAAACCGGTCTGTGTTTTTTTCCATTTTCTTTTCCCCATAACAATACACTTTCCTGGAGTATATGCAAGCCATTGATCATACATATTTGCAGCCTGAGACATATATATCCCCAGCTCATCTGCCAAGAAAAACACAACATACTCTCTATCATCCTGTATTCATCCGAAATTTGAAAGAGATATACTCCCATTCACACGATCTTTTTCTAATCGATCTGACAGCTGAAGAAAATGATCCTGATTCTTTTTTTGCAACGATAAAATATGAGATGCAAAATCTGTATTTCTCTCTTTCATCAAAGGTATCAGTAAGTGTCGGAGGTAATTCCTGTTATAACTCATATCCACATTCGTACTATCTTCACAGTATTCCAAATTATTTTGGCAAATATAATCATTGATATCCTCCCGAGAAACCTGCAATAGTGGACGAAGAATATATCATTTTTTCTCTGCGATCCCAGCACAACCACGGACTCCAGATTTGCGGAGCAAAGCCCACACGACAGATTCTACTTGATCATCCTGATGATGCCCCGTACAGATATAATCATATCCCTGTTCTTGCCTTACCTGATTCAACCAAGCATAACGAAACTCCCTTGCCGTATTTTCTATATTTTTCCCCTGAGATATGATATCCACAGAAGTCGTGAAAAATGGAACTCCCAGCTGCGCTGCAAACTGCTCTACAAATTTCTGATCATTCAGACTCTCCTGTTTTCGAATCCCATGTTCAAAATAGGCAAGAGCAATAGTATACCCTTTGCTATGTAAGATATGAGCCAACGAGATAGAGTCTCTTCCTCCACTACAGGCAATGAGATATTTTTTCCCTTTCTCGGTATGTCATAGACTGGAGATTTTCATATTTCTATCCTACAAGATTCCCCTTGAAAAAAACAGTATTTCTGCGTAAAATATCTTTCATGAACAAAAAAACAACTACCGACACACCGCTTTTTACTCTCAAGAGTAAATACCAACCATCTGGAGATCAGCCAGAAGCTATAAAAGCTATTACCAAAGGACTCAAAGAAGGACAACGATACCAGACTCTCCTGGGTGCTACTGGTACTGGGAAGACGTTTACCATGGCCAATGTCATACAGCAGTACAACAAGCCAACGCTCATACTTGCCCATAACAAAACCCTGACTGCCCAGCTCGCTGCCGAGCTCCGCGAGTTTTTCCCGGATCATGCCGTAGATTACTTTGTATCATACTACGACTACTACCAACCAGAAGCCTACAACAGCAAGACCGATACCTACATCGAAAAAGATGCCCTGATCAACGAAGAAATCGACAAATTTCGACATAAAGCAACCACCGATCTCATCACTCGAAAAGATGTGATTATTGTTGCATCGGTATCTTGTATTTATGGCCTTGGGAATCCAGACGAATACAAAGACATGATGGTAGAGATCAAAGTGGGAGATATGATCAAACGTTCTGATTTTTTCCTGCAATTGGTACAGCTCCAGTATTCTCGAAATGATACTGGGTTCACGCGTGGATGTTTTCGCGTCATCGGAGATATGATCGATGTCTTCCCTGCTTTTGCCGAACGACCTTTTCGTATCGAGCTTTTTGGAGATGAAATAGAAAAAATCCAAGAATTCGACCCAACCCTCGGAGAGTACTATGACACCGTAGACTTTCTCAAAATATATCCTGGAAAACATGCTCTAGTATCCAGACAGAGTATCGAACAAGGAATAGAAAAAATAAAAGAAGATCTGCAGCTCCGTTCAGCAGAACTCCGTGCCAATGGACGCATAGCCGAAGCACAGAGACTCGAACAACGTACCGAGTACGATATGGAAATGATGCTCGAAACTGGGTATGTCAGCGGGATAGAAAACTATTCTCACTACTTCAGCGGAGCCAAAGTCGAAGACCCTCCTTTTACCCTCATAGACTACTTCCCTGATGATTTCCTTATGATTATAGACGAATCACATATGTCTCTACCACAAGTCGGAGCCATGTACGAAGGAAATCGAAGCCGAAAACAAAGTCTGATCGATTATGGTTTTCGACTTCCCAGTTCTCTTTCCAACCGTCCACTCAAATTTGATGAGTTTTTGGATCATATGAACCACTGCGTATTTGTCTCTGCTACACCAGGGAAACACGAAAAGGCACTCTGTAATGAAGAATATATAGAACAAATTATCCGCCCAACGGGGCTTCTCGACCCAATCATAGACGTACGCCCATCCGAGCACCAAATAGATGATCTGCTCAATGAAATCCGTATTCGTATCCAGAAAAATGAACGAAGCCTGGTCACCACTCTGACAAAAAAACAAGCCGAAGATCTTCAATGATTTCTCATGGATGTAGGTATCAAGAGTAAATATATTCATTCGGATATAGATACTATCGAGCGCATCGAAATACTCCGTGAGCTCCGTATGGGAACCATAGATGTCGTAGTGGGTATCAACCTACTACGCGAAGGACTCGATCTTCCAGAAGTATCACTCGTTGCCATCCTCGATGCCAACAAACAAGGTTTTCTTCGTTCTCGAGATGCTCTACTCCAAACTATTGGGCGTGCAGCCAGAAACTCAGAATGATATGTTATCATGTACGGAGATACCATCAGCGATGCCATGGACCAAGCTATCGGAGAGACTCGTCGTCGTCGTGCTATACAAGAAGCCTATAATGAAAAACATGGTATTACTCCCAAAACGATCATTAAAGATATCACTGATATTGCATCAGAACTCAAAAGCAAAAAAGATAAACGACTCACAGAAGACCTCGAAAGCGAATACAAAGATCTATTGGAAGACAATAACAAGAAAAAGAGACAGTTTGTGATTCAAGAACTCGAAACCAAAATGGATCTAGCAGTCAAAGACCTCGATTTCGAAAAAGCAGCAGATCTTCGAGACCAAATTGAGTTACTCAAGAGATAATTTACAATGTAGAGACATGCCAGCTGGCATGTCTCTACATTTTCTCTTTACTTTTCGACAAATATCCATACAATAATACAGCAAAAAGCTATTATCCTTTTATTCTCTCGTGTCTCAAAAGAGAATAAAAATCTAGAATTTTTTATATCTATAGAGACGTAAGATCTTACGTCTCTATACTAACTTTCAAACTTACAATGCCAATTATCAAATCAGCAAAAAAACGTGTAAAACAAGCTGCCGTTCGTACAGAACGTAACAACATGACTCGTAGCCTCTACCGTGGAGCCATGAAACGTTTCTATACAGCTATCGAAGCTGGGGACAAAAAAGCTGCAGAAGCTATGATTCCACATATCTACAAAACACTTGATACAGCTGCTAAGAAAAACGTGATTCATACGAACAAAGCCGCTCGTCACAAATCTCAAGTGATGAAAGCTTTGAGCAAGTAAATTGCTGCCAAATAATTTAGATGTAAAAAACACACAGACTATTCTGTGTGTTTTTTGTTTTCCTCTTTCTTCTTAACTCTCCACTCTGTAATCAGAATCAAAGAGACCCCTAAACTAATACATACATCAGCAATATTGAACACCGGAAAATGAGGGATAATATCAAGCCAATCTCTCACAGCATCATATACAATACGATCATAGGCGTTTCCTATCAGACCAGAGAATATCATCATATACCCTGCAGTCACTGCTCCCCATTTTCATTTATCTTGTACAAATACGGTAGCGAGCAGATACCCAGCTGCCAATATATAGATACTCGCAATAATCCACTGAGATAGCTGCATCCCAAAAGACACCCCCGTATTATGAACTAACGTAGGAAAATATGATTTACTCCACAAATCTGTAGCAACCAATAACAAAGAAAAAAGAACTAAATACATATACAAATAATATTATTATAATTATCTACAGCTCAAACCCATAATGCTGCTGTAAATACTCAGCCGCATGTTGGATATCAGATTCTGGTGTGCTGGCCCCTCCGCTGAAAGCAAGTACTGACACACCTTCTAGAAAAGAAAAATCAAGTTCTTCTATATGCTCAAGCAAAATCCCTTCTCCCATACGAGAATCTTTCCCTCCTACACGAGCAAGCTCACGAGAGTTAGAAGATTTCGATCCTCCGATTACGATTACTTTATCTGCTTTTGCTGCTATATCGATAATAGACTCTTGTCTTTCCTGCGTAGCATAACAGATATCTCCCTGCTGCTGATTCTGGATCTGAGGATAGAGAGTTTTGATTTCATCAATAAAAGGAAGGAGTTTCCCAATGTTCAGAGTTGTCTGTGTAAACAAAAGAATATCCCCATCAAGTCCTTCTGGAAGGGAATCTATGTTCCCCTGACTTACCAAATGAAACTCTACACCCAAGTCATGAGCTTCTTGTTTTACAGACTCTGCTTCTTGGTGACCTGGCTTTCCTATATACACAACGGTAGCATTGCTCTCTTGGGCATCTTTGAGCTCTCTATATACCTTGCGTACCAGTGGACAGGTAGCATCATGGACTGTAAAGCCTTTTGCCTCTGTATCTTTCATCACCTGAAATGGGATTCCATGTGCCGAAAACACCACAATACCCTCTCCACTCTCTGGAAGCTCCTCTACACTATCGATAAATTGCACCCCAAGTCGATGAAATAGCTTCACTACCGTTGGATTATGTACAATCTCATGCACACAATACACAGGTTTCCCATTCGCTTCTTTGGCTACTTTTTCGAGCATATCTACCGCTCTCTGTACGCCCATACAAAAAGAACGTTTTTCTGCGACCAATAATTGTTTATTTTTTATAGTTACCATTCTGAATATATTTTCAGTATATAAATAAAATCACAGGTATTCTATCTGTATTCCTTTGTTTTTGAAAGAGGTTTCATTATAAAT
>JAYELJ010000109.1:0-7603 GCA_034717395.1 Patescibacteria group bacterium | reverse complement strand
GCTTTGTGATGAGATTATTGATTCATTTTATACATGACCTGAATATGATTATCTATTTCCTAGTGATAGTAATTACAATACTACCATCAAAAAAGGCATTCCTATTGGAAATCTTACATCTCAGATATTTGCCAACATATATTTACATCCATTTGATGAGTATGTAACGAGAGAACTCGGTGTGGAATCATACCTGAGATATGTTGATGATTTTGTTATCTTTGCTTCTAATAAGAAGGATCTTCACATGTTATCGGAAAAAATTGTTTCATATTTAGATACAAATCTCGGACTCACTCTCAATCCAAGAAAAATCACTTTGAACCCTGTACATAGAGGACTCGATATGCTTGGCTATAAAGTATACCCGACACACACACTGATAAGAAAAAGAGTAAAGAAAAATTTTGAAAAGAAATTCAGACATTTTCAGAAATATTGACATAATTATAATGAAGAAGATACAGAAAGCATAATCAACACAACACGATCATTTTTGGCACACAGTGCCCATGCTGATGCAAAAAGACTTATATACAATTACTTTTGAATGGATCTTTGTCCACAGGATACGAGTAAACTCATTGGAACTATTTTAAAAAATAAAAACACCGAAACGAATATTACAGATATGCAAAAGCAAGCAGATGACTGGTACAGGTCTATTTCTTAATTTTTTATTCACAGTATGCAATTACAAGATTTTCAGGAGCCAAATATCCTTCATCTTTATCAGAAGTGAGATTCTCATATAGCGTATGATAATGCAGCGTATATGTTATATAAATTACTTAGTATTTCTGTAAGATACAAAGATAATCATTTAATTGCTCGATTATCTAAGAGATCATATCTCAAAGAAATTGAGAAATTACAAAACCTCGGTATAGAAGTTCATCTTCATACAAACATCAAAATAATTGAATTTTCAGCTAATAAAAACATAGATACATCTTTACTTGTTGGTCTTATTTCAGATTATGAACTTTTCGTTGCTGGACTGATCCGCTCTCAAAAGATGGAGGCCGAAAGAAAAATTGAAACAATCAAAAATACCCATACATCTGGATATCTTTTAAAAGATAGAGTATTTCAATATCTATTATGGATTTATCCTAAAATAGCCAAGTTCCCCAAAAATCAGAGATTTACTCTTGGTCAGAGAATGGAAAATACTTTTACCGATATACTACAACTTATATGGAAAACAAATTATACAAAAGATATATCTCATAAGCGCCATATATTTCAAGAAGCAAGTGTTTTACTCGATCTCTATTTAGATTTCATTCGTTTGTCATTTGAACTTCAATTCATTTCAACAAAAGAGTATGCTCATTCTTCTCAGAAACTTGCAGAAATAGGAAGGCTTATGTGATGAATGCTGAATAAATTTAAAGAGCAATAGTATTACATTTGGTCCTGAGATGTATCTTCATGGAGATATAAGCCCGTGGCCACATAGGAGTCCAGGGAATGACCCATCTTGTTGATACATATTGTCAAAACAAATGAATGGAATTTCATTTTGTATGTATAAACAAGAAAAATAAGAAGTAAGTAAGATCTGGTTCATTCCCTATTCAAAACGGAGCGTGGCTTCATTCACGGTGGTAATGCTAACAATGCGGGTAATGCTGGTGTGTTTGCGCTTAACCTCAACAATGCGCCTTCGAATTCGAACTGGAACATTGGTTTCCGTTGCGCCCTCTAGGACTCTCCCTCCAAAATATTTTCCAAAAGCATGCCAGTATCTCCCTGGACTTGCTACAACCCAGAGGGTCTCCCGCAAGTTTCCAGGGTAGATACAGGGCAAAGCTTTTTTGGAAAATATTTCCTCGAGAGAAAGAAAAAATCAGAGGTAAAGAAAAAAGCTAGTCGGAAGACTCAGCGTTTTTTTTGTGGAAATACAACCGCTCCGTAAACTCCAATAACTTCCTCTTGTCCTCTGAAGCATTTTCTTTCTCTTCTTGAGATATCTTGAATTTTTCCATTCCAACGATATAGTGGGTGTTGTAGATGCCATAGAATCTGCGTGGGTAGATCAGGGTGGATGAAGATATTTCTTCTATCTGAGTAACACTGGGAGATATAAACTGTTCTTTTTGTAGGATAACCAGATTCCAGAGATTTACGCATTTTACCCAAGTTTCTGTTAACTCACGGAGGATATTGTAGACCCGTGCAGGATGTTGGGTGGTGTAGATAATATCTATGTTCAGTTTGCGAGACTCAGCGAGGAGAAGTCTCACAAATTCAGGGGCATCCTTCCACATAACGGATGGCATAGCTATAGATGCTTCATCTATGAATATGATGGTTTGTTTTTGGAGGAACTCCTCGGGGTAGGTCATAGCCAGTTGGAACATGGGGTAGAGATCTTGGACTTCGTGGAATATAAATTGGTTATGGAAATCTTTTCCGAAGTTTACAGGCGTATTGGTATACAGAACAAAGTCTCATTTATGTTTCTTATACAGCCGATATATATACGCAACGGCAGACAGAGTTTTTCAGGATCAGCGGAATCAGTGGTAGCCTATCATAGGATTATCAGGTTATACGACGAAATAGGAAGAGATAGAGCCTCGCAAACACATTAAATATAAACACGTAGGTAAATCCGTATATGGTTGTTTTAAACATATCTATATCGGTATCGAAGAGTGATGCGTACTGGGAAATAGTGAGTTGGGTAGATCCAGAAAATACTTGGATCTGTTCGTTACAATATTCAGGATAGGGTCCTGTTTCTGATGAACAATTTTGCCATTCTATAACAGAGAGGTTCATTTCTCGTTGTTTGGCAGTAATACAGAATGCTGGGTATGGTCCGCTTGGGGTATCACAAAGGGAAATATCTATAAGGTTGGCATCGAAACAGTAGTCTGGGTAGGGTCCTATCGGCATATTACAGCTTTTTATAATCTTACTCCCGAAGACTTCTTTTTTTTCATCTGTAGTTAGCGTTTGGCATCTCTCTAGATATGGTCAGAAAGTACTATCACAGGCGTTGTTTTCATCTTTTACTCATTTATGATAGAGATACAAATCTTCATAAGAATAATATTCACGATAAGTTACAGAGCCATTAGAGCTATATCTTGCATATCCATAAACATAGAGTCTGTCATGATAAAGAATAGGACCAGAAACAGAAGCAGTTGTATAACTTGCATTATTAGATTTTGTATAACCAAATTTCCAAATATATTGTAAAGGAGTTGATAGTCATTCTAAATAAGAGTCTATGCCAGGAGAAATATCTACACCTCTGTGTTGCATATTAACACTATATCTTCACTCACTAGCAGCTGTGTAATATACTAAAACAAATATCTCATCTTTATACTGAAATACAGTAAATTTTAAATTTGAAGTATGCGGTAATTCTTCCCAGGGTGTAAATCGAGTAGCCACAAGGGAGAAAGATTTGTCATAGATAGCATAATACAATCCGAGAAGATCTTCGGTGTAGAGCATCATGAGTCCTGTCTTGGTTTGGTCGTATTGTACCTGCCAGGTGGATGCATCAGTTCCTGAGGTTTCGAGAAAACTGGTATCCATTTCCTGTTCACTGTTTTGGAATAAAGCTCCATAGAACTCATGGTCCCAGTCTTGTGCGTATGCTTTATCTAAAGATAATCCAAAGGTAGCAAACAAGCACAAGAACCCAAGCGATATGTATGTTTTTATATGGATCATGAGGCATTATCTACGAGACAGAAATAGAAGTACTATGTATGTTGTAAAGAATATAGTCAGTATTTGCAGGTCATAGTGGATATAGAGCAGAAGTTCTTCGACGGTCATAGAAGAAATAGGTTATAAGATAGAATATCGACACACAAAACAACAAATAGATTTATTGGCTTGTGTATCGAGGAGAAGAGAAACAAGGATCTCTCTTCTCCTGCGATCTAATGACGCTTGATCTTGAAGTTTCTCCAGAGACCCCAGACAAGACCAACAGCCAATAATATAATTCCAATATCAAAGTATGCTGGTAACAGAGCAATAATTGTATCCATGAGATCTGTTCCCATGTTTCCAATCTCTGTTTGCAAAGTTGCAACAGATCCAGTATCTATGAGACTGGCAGCGTGCGCTTGTGGTACAGAAAAGAAGTTGAACATAACTTTTCACTGTTAAGAAATAAAAATAGTTTGTGTGGCCACACATTCCCGAGATCCTTCTGGGGACAATAAAGAATCTGGGGAAAATATGGCACACAAAAAGCGTGGATATAGGAAACTTATAGTCTGATGAGAGAGTTTTCTTCAGATATATGTTTCACTACGTCCCCACGCTGTGATTGTGCTTCGATATGTTAGTATCTATATTCGCCTATCTATCTTATGAGCAAAGAAGGTTATAAAATTCCAAAACATCTTGAATATCCATAAAAATGGAAGTAAAAAGAATGCAAAGAAAAATGATACTGTAATATACTCAAAAATAAGCGGTATAAATTGAGCGAAAAAATCGGCTACAGACATTACCTATGATTTGTTACGCATATCCACAACAGTAGCATAAAGAGTAGATTGCTTGATTTTCCCTCCATAAACTTCGAGTGAAACATTTGTAAGTATCTCTCCGACTTTTGGACAATCCGCAAGGGATTTATATCGAAGAAGAACAAACTGAGGTTCATCTCCGCTATAATCTACACCAAGTGATTGAAAAAATCATAGC
Organism: Patescibacteria group bacterium; assembly: GCA_034717395.1. Lineage (GTDB taxonomy): Bacteria > Patescibacteriota > Gracilibacteria > JAYELJ01 > JAYELJ01 > JAYELJ01. The sequence goes on along the minus strand of JAYELJ010000109.1, from coordinate 2,905 downwards.
TTTTAATTTCTCCAGTTTGTTGATCTGGAAAATCTCCTGCTTTATGTTGTGGTTTTGAAAGAATCTCAACTTTTGAAAGTGAAATTTTCATAATATTTTTGTTTGGAATAAATAAGTAAATTATTCCAAGGCCTTGGATGTTGAAAATAATTCAACAAGTGTATCTCGAGTACACGAGTAGTATGCAGGATGAAAATACTCACATCAACCCCCGAAAAGTTGATGTGGTACAAAAATAGTGTTTTTTGATGATTTTTTGGTGCAAGTTGGATTTTATGAGATATAAAACAGACCTACTCAGATGAGTCAGGTCTGTTTGTATCGAATACATCTTTCCAATTTTCTGGGAATCCCATCTCTTCTAGATATTGTATTTCATAATGAGAAATGAGATGTTCTATATCTTGAAAGAAGTCATACCCTGGTGTTATCTGATTCAATAGTTTTTGAGTAATAATAATCGAGTCATAAATCTTATTATTGTATTGGAATATAGAAACATCTTTATCTTTGAGTATATGATTTGATAGTGTTTTGTTCCAAAGATATGAATGATGAGCGCAGATATTTCTTATTTCTCTAAGATTATGCATCCATCTTAATAGGTATTTCCATCAATAACCATATTTTTTTGCTATTGATTGTTTATCATCACGCTCTAGAAAATTATACATATGTAGTAATTCACCCCAACTAATAATCTGAATCAGCATCCATATTGGAGGGTATGAGTTTGAATATGTATTTTTATAATAATCTAAAAAAGGTTCTTTTGATTTTTTAATAGCAGATTGTAGAAGGGGTGTGAAATTTTCTTTCTGAGGTCCTTCTGTTAAATAAAAAGGATTATCATATTTAATTGATAGATGATTAGAAAGGTTTGCTCTAAAAGATTTTTCTATCATTTCTAGAGTGTTTTGGAATACGAGACGAAGTCGTTTATCAAACCTATATACTTTTAACACATCTTCAAACGAGGTGTTTTGAATAAATATATTATCATCCTGAAATATTTTGAAATAAGTAGAAAGATGATAGTATCCAATATGCTGTAAATAATGAGAAACCTCTTCTCTATCATTAATAATTAAACCTCTTTTTTCTAATAATTCAATTTGTTGATGGATAGTGAGAGCTCTTTTTGTATATGTTTTTGAAAAATCTTTTGACATTCATGTATATTTTAAATATTATTGAGGCACCAGTCCCAAGAACGCCTCTTTACAATGCGTACCAGTCTTGGGCTTTTTTGTATTCTAAATGAAATAATTCAATATTGAAAGTGTAAATCTTTTACATAATATATAGGTCAATATTCTCCAAAATATCTTTCTGCATCTGTTCCAGGCACTTCTGCCACTTCATATTATGTTCTCAGCCACCTTCGGGTGGTTTTTCTGATGCCTTTTTGAGATAGTAACAAAACAATAATCAAACATAGCAATATCGGCGTAATAGACATTTTTCTGTGGCTGGAAAAGAAAAGAAGCTATACTGTAAAGGTATAGCTTCTTTTCAATATTTATTAAATTAATGAACATGCCAAAACCAAGAACAAAGTGCCCAAAATGTTTATCATTTCAGACAAAGAAAGATGGTCAAAGAAATGGTCGTCAGAATTATCGTTGCAAAGATTACAAACATGTATTCAACAGTGCTCGGAGAAAAAAGAGTACAGAGAAAAAAACTCTGGAATCTATTTGCTAATCAACGTCAGATATATAGTTATCTTGCCACTTCGTTTTCATGTAATACGAGAACAATACAACGGTGGTTAGACTCTATTTCGGACTATAATAATCTTATCTCTCAAGGTGAATGGATCACAGATATAGCTCCTCACTCCACTGTGCTTGGCATAGACGCTACGTTCTTTGGTTCAGTTGGTATTATCCTCGGGAGAAGCCCTTCCCTCAAGAGAAACTTATACTTTAAGGTTATACTTTCTGAGACCATTGCTGAATACGAAAATATTATCAAGAAACTCACAGAAAAGGGATGGTCTATCACTGCCTTGGTATCAGATGGAAAAGGTCTTAGGCATAACTTCGGTATTCCTGTTCAGATGTGCCACTTTCATCAACAGGCTATCATACGCAGGTATCTTACAAACAACCCAAAACTTATTCCTAATCAAGAACTCAAAGCTATCTCTCGCTTACTCAAATATACAGACCAACAAACATTCGTAGACCTATTAGATACTTGGTATGAGGTCTACGGAGACTTCATACGTGAAAAGAAATTCAACCACAATACAAACAAGTATGAGTATGCTCACAAGCGCACCAGAAGTGTCTACTATAGCTTACTCAACAATACTGATTATCTCTTCAGATACGAACAGTATTCTCATCTTAATATCCCGAAAACTAACAATTCTTGTGAATGAACTTTCTCGGCTCTCAAAGACAAAGTAAACATCCATAGATGACTAAAAATACAAAGAAGGCTGAAACTTATTTTCAGTCTTCTTATTTGAAATTAGCCACAGAAAAATGTCTATTACGCCAAAAATTCAATCCTGCTTTGGTTTTCGTTTTTTGAAATATATTTTTTCTAAATTCCCTGACTCCAGATACATCAAAGATTTCATATATTGTTTTACAATTTTTTGCTTGAGCACACTCTTTTTAACACTCTCTGTTTGAGTAATTTCTTTGAACATATCATTACAAATAGTTAGAGAAGTCTTTGAAAGGATCTGATAATTCAGATCGCGGAGTATTTTTAGAATCCTGATATTTTTGTTTTGAAGAATCAGGAAGATCATCAAATTCCACTGGATATAGAACACCAACTTCGAGATCTATTTCTTCTTGAGTTCGTTTCTCAACAAAAGAAGATGATTGAGAAGTAAGTTTTTGAGCAAGCTTCAATAGGTCTTGTACAGAATAACATTCAA
>JAYELJ010000108.1:0-7610 GCA_034717395.1 Patescibacteria group bacterium | reverse complement strand
AATATCTTTCTCGATAAAGCTAAATAACTCACCCATCCCTCTGTGTTCTATATTCCTTCCTCGTACTAGATAGGTATCTATTGCTTCTGAAGAAGGTTCAGGGGAACCAACTTTATTTTGTTGGTCCTTTGCTTCATTTTCTGATAGAGAAAACCCATCTATATATATACATTCTTTGTTTTTATAAAGACGTATATATGTTTTTTTATATCTTCGATATATAGCCAAACCCATAGTTGCAACAATAGATATGATCACCATTATTTTTATCATTATTTTTCCTCCTTTTTTGTCCTCATGTCTGATTCAAAATACTAGTCTGTACATTACACTGTTTTAATGGTGATATCAAGTATTTTTTTGTATTTGATTACATCTATATATTTGCTCTGTAAGATTGAGAACAGCAAGCGCATGGGGAAAGGTCATCTTAGAGAGAGAGATTTTGCTATCTATGTAATTATTAAGATCATCTTCATTCATCCCGTAGCTTCCTCCAATGATAAAAATGATATGACTATGTGTTTGTGTGTATTTTTCTATAGTATGAGACAGGTCTTCTGTGGATAATTGTTTTCCTGCAACACTCATGACTACTTTATATCCTTTCATTTTTTCTAGTTTTTTTTGTAGTTGTATAGTTTCATCTTGAATAATTTCTTTCGGGGTTCGTTTTTTGCTGGGTTTGAGTTGTACGAGTTCAAAGTTTTTCCCGAGGCGTTTTTTGTATTCCGAAATGGCAGTGTCGAAATGATGAAAATTATCAGAAAATGTAATGAGGGTAATCATAGAAAATAGTAATATTATAAAAATTTCTTTTGTCATATCATAGTGTCTTTGATAGTCTAGATGCAAATATATACCTCTTTAAAAATAATTCTTTGTGTCACAAATACTTCAAAAACTCAATCCAGAACAACGGAAAGCAGCACAGCATATAGAAGGGCCACTTCTCATTATCGCAGGAGCGGGGAGTGGAAAAACGAATACAATTACACATCGTATTGCGTATCTTATTCAAGAGGTTGGTATCCCAATGGAAAATATCTTGGCCGTGACTTTTACCAACAAAGCAGCAAAGGAAATGAGAGAACGTGTAGAGAGTATTATTGGGCATATACCAAAAGCAGGGTTTGTCCCTACAATAGATGAAGCACCACTGATTACTACGTTTCACTCATTTTGCTTGCGTCTATTGCGTGCAGAGGGGAGTGCTCTTGGGTATCGTGATGGGTTTCAGCTCTATGATGGTGCAGATCAAAAACAATTGATCAAACAGATCATCAAAGAATGGAATTGGAAAGAAGATAAAATGCTCGATATAAAAAGTATCTTAGGTCAGATATCTCGGTGTAAAAATCATATGATCGCACCAGAGTCCTTTTTCTCTCTGTATGAAGATAATGAACATAATGCAAAGATCAAACAAATCTATGGGGAGTATCAAAAAAGGTTAGTAGCACATAATGCTATGGATTTTGATGATTTGCTTTTGAATGCAGTTCGTTTATTTAAAAATTACCCAGATATCTTGGAAAAATACCAAGAACGTTTTCAGTATATTACAGTAGACGAGTATCAGGATACCAATGCAGTCCAATATGAACTGATGAAAATGCTTGCAGAGAAATATGAAAATATCTGTGTCGTAGGAGATGATGATCAGTCGATTTATGGATGGCGTGGAGCGGATATCAAAAATATCTTGGATTTTGAAAAAGACTATAGCTATGCAGAAGTGATAAAACTAGAACAGAATTATCGAAGCACTCAGGTGATTCTTGATGCATCCAATGCGGTGATCCAGCGTAACACACAACGTAAATCGAAGAAGCTTTGGTCAGATATCAAGAGTGGGCGAATGATCCAGCTTCAGCAGTGTTGGGACGAACGTGATGAAGGAAATAAAATAGCGGAAGCGATTGAAGATATTCGAGATGAACACAAAAATAAATATAAAGATTTTGCAGTATTGTATCGTACCAATGCTCAGTCTCGTGCTTTGGAAGAAGCTTTTCTTCGTCATTCAATTCCGTATCGGATCATTGGAGGTACCAAGTTTTATGACAGAAAAGAAATCAAAGATATGATGGCATACCTGCGTCTGATCCTCAATCCAGAGGATGCGGTAGCCCTTCAGCGTATTATCAATGTCCCAGCTCGTAAGATCGGAGCTACAGCGGTGCAGAAGATTATTGATCTTGCAGGGGAAAAACAATCAACACTCTTTGCTGCTGCGCAAGATATGTCGCAGATGTCTAAGCCTATATCGGCATTTGTACAGCTGATCGAAACATTTATCGAAAAAGCCAGAAAGCAAAAAGCATCAGAAACAATCGAAGAACTTATATCTTTAACTGGGTATAAAAAATTACTTCTCGAAGATGATAAGAAAGGAGATGGTGAAGATAGGTATCAAAATCTTATGGAGCTTTTATCTGTTGCGCAAAAATACGATCAGGTTCCTGTGGAGATGAGTCTTTCGACTTTCTTGGAAGAAGTTGCACTTGTTTCAGAATTGGATACATTAGCAGAAGACCAGGACTCTGTTACCTTTATGACGCTCCATTCATCAAAAGGGTTAGAATTTCCTTGTGTGTTTCTTTCTGGGGTAGAGCAGGGGCTTTTCCCTGGAGAAGGAAAAGAATCAGAACCAAAAGAATTGGAAGAAGAACGTCGCTTGATGTACGTGGGTATGACACGAGCAAAACGTCGTTTGCATATTAGTTACACTACCCGTCGTATGATATATGGTATGACTAAAACCACAGGAGAAAGTATGTTTGTCTCAGAAATTCCTGCAAAACTCACCGTGCGTGATGAATCTACATCTTCATCAAAACCATCTTATGGAGCATCCTATTCGTGAAAGACATGATCTACACCCAAATCATCTTCATCTGCACCAGTATCACGTTTTCAGATAGGAGAATTTATTGTTCATCGGATGTTTGGTCGTGGTCAGGTTATAGAAGTACAGGGGGATGTTCTTACGATATTGTTCGACGGAGGACATCAAAAGAAACTAGTTGGTTCTGTAGCTCCTATTCAAAGAGAATGAGAAGAACAATAATTTGAAATATTTGTCAATGATATATTTTGTGAATTTTAGCAATTTTGTGTTACAATAAGTCTAGAAATATTTTATATTCTTATTATTTCGTATCATTATGATTGATACTATCAACACAAAAACAAATATACATACAATTTCAAATGTCGAATCGACAGGGTCTGCTACAGTCAGATCTGATCAAGTTATTTATGATTCATCTGTTCATTCTCTAGATGAAGCACAAGAAATTCTTGATTCTATTATAGAGGATGAGAGCACTTTGAAGGTATCTATGGAAGATACTATGCAGAGAGCTAAGAAAGAGTTAGATGAAATAGAGTCTGAAAATCCCTTTGATGACATGACAGTCGATGATATGGTTCAGATGGGTCCAGAAGCATTTTTTGCTATGATATCAGATATTCCGGTTGATAATTTATCTCATGATGCAGACAACTCTGTGAACCAGGCTTCCCAAATCTTTATACAACAGACCCTTGTAGATAATAAAGATCTGTTTTCTTCTTATGCGGCATAGATTGTTCATTGAGAGTGTGAAATTGTAAAATTAAAACAAGAGCTTTGCTCTTGTTTTTTTGTTTTATTTCTCTAGAATATTGTAAACTGATTCTCTTTTATATACGCAGATATATATTATTTCTGCATACATTTTTTACTCAAAATAAAAACAAAATGCATCGTCTTTGTACCACGCTTATATTATCTGTTATTTTATTACAGATTCCTGCAGTTTCCGCATCCAACAACTCTGCTTACTCTTGGCTTACATCAGAACATTATGAGCACAGAATGCAATTTATTGAAGATTTTTCTCATGATATTATTGCTTCAAATATCGTTGATTGTGCCTTACAGGAATGAAAAAAATGTATCCGAGCAGGAGAGTTTTGGTCAGATTTTTGGGTAAGAGATATTTCATATGCATCTCTGATGGGGTTATGGAAACTGTATCCAATAGAACTCAAAAATACTTTTGTGGAGCTGGTTCTTCAAAATGGGGATAAATGATACCCAGCGCAAGACGCCTCTGCAGATTTTGGAGCATTCCCGTATCAGACAGACTCTTTGGTTTGGGTTCTTGGAGCATTCGAGCTCGGGAAATATACTCGAGATGAAGCTTTCTTGGAATATGTTTTACAGGTTGCTCTCAAAATGGAACAAGAATGGAAACAGGTTCTCAATTACTCAGATGCTCTGATTGTAGGAGCTCCTTCTTTTCTTGACGCTTGGAGTCTGATGCCACATTGGTGGAATCAAGATAAATCACAACTTATTAAACACAAATTTCTTTCGACTAATGTGATCTGGGCACGTTTTCAGCAGATTGTATTGTATGAAGGACAGAGAGAAGGTCTCTGGACACAAGATGCATGGGATTTTCGTTATAATAATTTCCAGGAGACTGTTCAAAGTATCAATGACAAGATATATCTTCCAGAAAAAGGGTATTATGCCTACTATCAGGCTTCAGATAGATATGAATCTCTCGGAAATGTATTGTTAGAAATGTATGGGTACAATCATCATCCGATTCATCATCCGAAAACAGAATCAGGGTATTATCCTGCACTATATCCTATGTACGAACTCAACCAAGAGAATGATTGGTATTCAGGACGAAATCAGTTTATCTGGGTGGATATGCTCGCTTCAAAAGTACAGAATGAACAAAATAGAAATGTATGTAATCGATATTTTGATCATATAAATAACTACCAAGATATTAAAGAAATGATCGATGGTTCCCAAATGCTTGGAGGTGCTCGTCAGCTCTGGGGTGCTATGGCTCTCTGGTCATACTTCTCAGATCGAGACTCTTTCAAAAAATCATCAGAGACATTTGTGTATAACAGATAGCATGGAGACATACTAAAATGGTATGTCTTTTTTTGCGATTGAAAAAGAAGAGACAAGTCTGTATCATATAGAAAATACTTAACTATTATTTGTTATTATATTATGACAACTATTTATTATGAACCAAATATCGGTATAGATACTATTAGTATCAAGACTCCTCAGGATTTGATGGCATTTGCAAAGAAATATATGGATCATCAGGAAAAATCAGAGATCAAGAACAATTTACAAAATATATATAGACAAATACAAACAGAGGATGTGTTACAGAAATCTCAATCTATTGAAGAACTTTATAAACAATTGGAAAAATAATGACTCAAATACGATTTCTAGATAATTTTTTGAAAAGTGTAAAAAAATTACAGAAAAAGAATCGAAATATTGCAGAAGATATGAGAAAGTTAGAATAGTTTCTTATAGAAAATCCAAGAGAATGAGTAAGTCTTGGCTGAGGTATGTATAAACTGTGTGTTACCTGGATTTTAGATGTTCAATGAAAATATTCTTGGGGTACAAGTTTGGAATGATGAAATAATCGGGAGTTGCTTGACAATATTTTTAAAATAACTAGAATGCCATAAAATAAAAAGAAAAAATATCGAAGGGGAATATTATGAATAGAGAGACTATGTTGGATTTTGCCAAACAAATGGCAGAAAAGTGGAATGAGTATCATAAAACTGAATATCCATTTATGACCGTAGATTTACTTGAATCTATAGAGAAAGTGGAAAAAGGAGAGTGGTATATTTTTGAAGCAGCGGGTAAGGTGATCAGTGACTCTGTATATCTTACTAATGATCCAGAAGGGAATCAAAATGAAGATACAATAACTGTTTTATTTCCAGCTGATGAAAGTAGACCAGATACCTATTGGGGATGGAATATTTCTATTCAGTATGCAACAATATATCAGTTATCTTTACCAACGACTTATCAACAGGGGTTACGACAAAACTCTTATTGGGCTATAGCACTGGATAGTATGTTACCTGGACGTAGAAATATTGATGGTACATTTTGTCACAGAGGTATTAGAGGATATGTATGGTCATCTACTGATATAAAAACTAAATCTACTGCCTGGCGTAGATGTTTTACATCTTTAGGTGGCGTGTTTAAAAAAGATAACAATATTATGAATGGATTCTCCGTTCACTGTTTAGAGTGGTAACTCAGATGCATGATTGCATCTGGGATTTTTTTGCGAAAATTTTTGAAGGTGTGTAGTATGAATCCATACATCTCTAACCCAACATTCTCTATGAAATATATATTCGTCATTGGTGGTGTGCTCTCTGGTATAGGAAAAGGGATATCTGCAGCTTCTATTGGTACGCTACTTACCAAATCGGGGTACAAGGTTTCCATGCAAAAACTTGATGGATATCTGAATGTCGACCCAGGTACCATGTCTCCTTTCGAACATGGAGAGGTTTTTGTTACCGATGATGGAGCAGAGACAGATCTGGATCTTGGACATTACGAACGATTTATCGATGCTTCGCTCAATAAACACTGTTCGTATAGTGCAGGAGCGCTCTACCAAGAAATGATAGAACGAGAACGAAATGGAAAATATCTCGGAAAAACAGTGCAGATCATTCCTCATCTGACAGACCTGGTAAAAGAAGAGATTACCACAGCTGCACAAACAGCTCAGTGTGATGTTATGATCGTAGAGATAGGTGGAACGGTCGGGGATATGGAGAATGAATTTTATGTAGAAGCTGCGCGTCAGATGCGAAGTGAACTGGGGTCAGATAACGTTCAGTTTGTTCATGTAACACTTCTTCCATATATCGCTGCGTCCAAAGAGTTAAAAACCAAACCAACACAGGCTTCGATCCGAGACCTGCGAAGTAGAGGAATACAGGCTGATTTTATTATCTTGCGTGCGGATCATGAAATTCCACAGGAGATCTGTAGCAAAGTAGCCAATTTCTGTGATGTTCAAGTAGAAAATGTGATCCCTGCACCTACTCGAAATTCTATCTATTCTGTTCCTCTCGAATTTGATCAAACAGAGATTCTTCTCCAGATACAAAAACGTCTTTGTATTCCGACAACACCAGCACAGATGGATGACTGGAAACAACTAGCAAATAATATGCAAGACGCAAAAGAAAAACTCACAGTAGCACTCGTTGGGAAATATAATGGACTCGAGGATGCGTATTTCTCTGTGGTTGAAGGAATCAAATCAGCTATATATGCACAAGGGTATATTCCAGATATCAAATGGGTAGATGCAGAAGATATAGAAAAACAAGGAGCAGAAAAACTTCTATCAGATATATCAGGGATTCTTGTTCCTGGTGGGTTTGGAGATAGGGGCATAGAAGGGAAAATTCTGACAGCACAGTATGCTCGTGAAAATAAGATTCCTTATTTTGGGATTTGTCTCGGGTCTCAGATTATGGCTCTGGAATTTGCAAGAAATGTTTTAGGTCTCGATGCTGCCAACTCAGAAGAGTTTGCTCCTACTTGTGAAAATAAAATTGTTCATTTTATGGAGGATCAAAAAACTATTCGTGCCAAAGGAGGGACTATGCGTCTCGGGGCCTATGATTGTAATATACAGGAAGGTACTCTTGCTTATGAAGCGTATGGTGTATCTGATATATCAGAACGTCACCGTCATAGATATGAATTTAACAATATGTACCGT
>JAYELJ010000107.1:0-29167 GCA_034717395.1 Patescibacteria group bacterium | reverse complement strand
GTAAAAGAGAAAAATAATCGCCAATACAATAGAATAAGAAATATGATCGGGAGTAAAACCAAAAATAGATATACTATATTCGTTAAATATTTCTTCATGTTTTGAAATATAGCTCAACAAAAACCCTCCAAGCATCGGAGCAATAAGCCAAGCACTATTCATTACAGAGCTTACTATTCCTTGTACATGAGCAAATTTGGCAGAGGAAGTGAGATCACGAAGATACAGAGAAAGTATTGCTGGAGCTATCATCTGAAGCAAAGCAAATAGAAAATTCGCAGTAATCGCTTCGAAAAAATCATTGGTAACTAAAAGCAATAATATCCCTGCCATACCAGCTATCACTACTATTTTGTATAGAACATAACGAGCAAAATATGAAAGAAGAAACCCCATTCCCAATGTAATAAATATCGTAGAAAGAGATTTAATTGTATGGATTTGTCCTACCAAGTATTCTGATTGAAATATTTGATAAAAATACAATGGAAATATAAATACAAACATAGCTGTTCCAAATGCTTGTATTACATTGATAAGAGCAATCACAGCTGACTTGTGATTGTCCATATATTTATGATGCGAACGAAGAAACATATAAAGAAAATATAATAATATAAAATTTTATATTATTATATCAGAAAATCACATATTTCTCTATAGAATATATCAGAAATATATTACGCCACAAAAAACACCCCAGAAACTGAGGTGTTTGAGAACATATCTTTATACCAGCTTTTTATTAAGCTTCAGCATAGTTGCAATTGTTTTATATTGAATATACATCAGTGGGAGCAATATCACGAAATATACAATAGAGAACATATCTACAATCCCTGTCTTTACAAGACCAAGATGAAGAAAAAAGAAAGAAAAAACAAAGAATGCTACTCCTGGACAGATAAGTGCATATGACCCTGGTGATTTTTCTTCTCCATGAATAAAATCTTGAAAATAATTATTTACTGTCATGATTTTATACCCTAGGTATCCAAAGAAAATCTGAATAGAGATAATAATTGCTGTCAGAATAAAATATGACCCTGGTTCAATAGCTATATCAAGATTGTGCGCAAATCCATGTGTTTGACGAACGAGAGAAATACCAATCAATGTGAGAATCGGAATAATAATCCACATACTTGGTGCAGCCGCACGATCGAGTCCATGGCGAAACATTGATTTGAATCCAAGAATCATCTTAATTACCAAGAGTAAAACAGAGATAGATATAAAAAATATTGATCCAAGGAGAGCGATAACTGCTGTAGCTTCTGTATGAGACATTGCAGCAGGACCAGCAAGACCTACCCCAACCATAGTAAATGCAAATATAGAAAGCATTTGTGCCAAGCTATTGTTTGCATCAAAATTGAAATCTCCTTTATCCAAAAGACGAGTAATATATTCTCCAAATATATTGATAGCATATGCTCCAATAATAAAGAATCCTACTATCGCTGCTGGAAATATATATTCGATAATTGAATAGAAACCAGGAACAAATAGTACCACTAAAACAAAGAACACATTCATGGTCATTGCTAGTGTCAAAGGGATAGCCATCAAAGTAACCTCTGCATTACTATTACGAAGTGCTGTATAGTCTTCTGTTTTTTTGAATTTGAGAAACTCTATAATATTCCATTTCAAGAACGAGAGATGAATAACAGACATCACTATAACACCTAGCATTGCTGCTCCTACTCCGAGAGCAACAGGAATACCCATTTCTGTGAGATATGGCAATAATGTATCAAATGTAGGAATAGGTACCTCTGCATGATTGGTCATAAACATAAGATACATAAAAAATGATATAGCCAATCCTCCGGCCCCAAGTGCACCAAGAAAATAAAGAGGCATATACTTAACCTGTGCTTTAAACATAAAAACAATGATATTAAAAGATAAAAGATATCATTTCCTATTGTACAGAGATAGTTACAAAAGTAAACTAGGAATGAGTATATTTCAGTATAAGAAAAGAAACCATTCTCGTTCCTAATCATAAAAACAATTATGTCAGACAACAACTGTTCTCTCCCCGGTCCTGTATTTCAACTTTTTGGATTTCTTTCAAAAAGATGGATGCTTATTATTCTTACACACCTTTGTAGTGGTAACACAGGGTTCAACCAAATCAAAGCCTCTACTCCTGGTCTCAGTGCAAAGATTCTCTCTCAACGTCTTTCTGAGCTGGAAGATATGTCTTTTGTACAAAAAAATATTATTTCACAGTCTCCTCTTCGTACAGAGTATTTGCTCACAGAAAAAGCAAAATCATTTCGATCGGTACTTGAAAACATGGGAGAATGGGGAGAAAAATGGGAAAAGTAATTTCTTGTTTCTTTCTCCTTTCTTCTCTATACTCAATATATGTGGGGTCGTACTTGGCTTTCGACAAAGAGAACTGATATGGATGTTCTTGCTATCCAGGGGGTGCTTGTACCTCTGTAAGTAATTCAAGCACAACATAACTGCTAACAAAACTGTTCGCAACGCAATGGCTTCTGCTCGTAGCGCATTTGTACCTTCGTACAACTTCGCATACGCTGCATAGTTTTTGCACTTCAAATCATATCCTCAATAGCAGGTATATGTCACTTCAGATAGGCACCATCACGCGTGTTCTAAGAGAAAGGTTTTTGCCCCAGGGTTTCTCTTGAGTGTTCTGATAAAAACCACAGAAATACCTGATATTTATTTTATTTTTTGCCTGTATTTCTTATATAAAAAATAAACCAATCCTTGTTTTGTCTTTTTACTTTGTAAGGTCATTGGTATCAAAAAAAGACTATGATAGTAGACAGACAGCTGTATCCTCTTTGGACAGGGGTTCAATCCCCCTCGGCTCCACCAAATTATATACACAAAAAACACCGCTCTCTTTGAGTGGTGTTTTCTAATTCAAACTCCTCACTGCATCCATGACTTGGATTGTTTCCTCGTAACGATCTTCTGACCCCAGCATAATAAGCAGATACTCCCTATCATGATCTCGAAATACCGTGATCAAACACTCTCATGCTGCATTAGTCGTTCCTGTTTTGAGTCCTAACACAGAATACTTATAACCACCCAATAGTTTGTTGGTAGAACGAATAGTTTTGTGTATATTGTGTTGCACATCTGAAAATGAAGCTTCTCTTGTCTGAGAAAATGATCGAATAACATCATACTGCCAAAGCTTCTGAACAATACGGATAAAATCAATCGGTGCGAGCATATTTTCTCATACCCCTGATACTGGAAGTCCTGTGCTATTATTAAACAACTGAGAACGAATACCGAGAGATCGAACAAAACTATTCATTTCCTCGATAAATATATCTAAATTTTCTGAATGAGCTATAGCTAAAGTATAGGCAGCATCGTTTCCTGATTGGATCAAAGCTGCTTTGAGGAGCTGATAGAGTGTGAACTGTAGACCTCTCTGCATCCCCACAGACATTCCAAACACATGGTCTGATGGAAGCTCCGGAGTGGTAACTATCTGAGAAAGATCTTCATAGTTTTCCAAAATAACCCCTGCTGTTACCAATTTGGTGAGCGATGCAATAGGAAGAGATAGGTAGGCAGATTTGCTATACAATACTTCATTGGTTTCCATATCAAAAAGGACCAATCCTTCAGAAGTAAAATCATCAAATATATGAGATTCTTCCTGAGAAATAGGATAGAGGGACGAAGAAAAAACAACAGAGGGAGTCCGTTGCTCATAGCTTGGTATATGAAAAGAATTTTCTATTTCCTGACCCAATAACAATAATGTAGAAAGAATACCCAACATTATTATTTCTTTGTTTGTTTTTCTTTAAAATCAAGAATAGCAGTCTGGAGAACAGAAAGTAGGTTTTCTGCTGATCCCATAGTCATATTAACGCGCGATACTACTTTGAGATTTTTCTCTGTATCTGCCGATTGTGCAGGCATCATATAAGCAAAATCGAGTACAAGCTCATTGTTCGTAACGGTAACAGAAACAGCATTACTATACACTCCAGATTTCATATCTTCTGAAATACTTACACGCATTTGTTGCTTTTTTTGTGTCATAAAAGTGATGATAAATATTAATTACTAAATTGATTCAATCATACAAAGATGGAGCTTATTCTGATGATACCCTTTTTCTTCTATTTCCTTTTCATATTTCTCTGAAAGTTTGAGAGATTGTTCATACATCTCTTTTGAAAGCACTGATAAAGAAAGCTGTTCCAGTTCTCGTTCCATATCATAGAGTCCTATCTGACGAGCCAGTGGCACATAGAGCTTGATAGTCTCAGCTGCATTAAATTCTTGTCTTTCTGGTGAAAGAAATTGAATCGTCCGCATATTATTATGACGATCACACAGCTTTACAATAGCTGAGCGAATATCTTTGATAGTATCAAGAAAACGATGGTGTTCTTCTCTTCTCTTTCTCTCTTCCATAGATCCATGAAAACGATAGTTTTCACTTTTGGTAAGAGCATTTACAATCTTTGCTACTTCGAATCCAAACTGATCCCCTATCTCCTGAAAAGCAACAGGAGTATCTTCTAACACATCGTGCAAGAATCCTGCAGCTACTACTTCTGGCTTGGCTCTGAGCGATATAAGATGGGCTGCTACTTCAGCAGGATGTATAAAATATGGCTGACCTGAACGACGATTCTGTCCTTCATGAGCTTTCTTCGCAAATGCAAACGCTCTTCTCATAAATATATGATCTTCTGAGCTATACATTGCTGGCAATTGAGGGAATTCGATATTCATAAGAAGCTATTTTAGAAAATCAATGATAGAGTATCCTATCAGCCTTATATCACAAAAGCAAACAAAGATATTACCTTCGGATAAAACGAGCTACCCTTCTTTTACTCGTAAGTCTTACGTATATATAGAGTCCAAACACGAATATAAATAGTATCGTATTCACCACTAATGTAAGACGGTATCCTCCAAGCTCATCAAGAGCATCACGAAAATTCTCTAGATACAATGAAATAGCCAGTAATATACTCATACTCAAAGAGAAAATATACCCTGATCTTGGTATATATACAGAGTTCCCTTTTGACTCTGAACGGAATTTTAAGAAATAATGAATCAGCAAGAATATAATCCCTGATACTATTACATAATACATCTGTAGAGGGTGTATCAGTACTCCCGATAGATGAAAAGAATCTGTATTTATGACCATTCCTGTAATACTACTGGTTGGCAATCCAAAACCATATCCTCCAAAAAACTCTCCAAGAGAAAACAAGAAAAATGCTGGGAAAAATGCTACAGATAACACATCCATCCATTCAAGTATTGGTTCTTTTTTCTGAAATACTTTATAGAGAAAGAACATCAGAAATACAGCTAAAAAACCATACCAGCTTATATTATGATCCCAAAACTGAAAGAAATAAGAGAAAGAAAACCAGTCTCATTCAACATCCTGCCCGAGAATATAGAAACCTCTTCCGGAAACCAATGCCAGAAGGAGTATCCAGATATAATTACTCGTAAATATATCAGACGAAAGATCAAATCGTTTCGATACAATGGCAACGAGGTAATAAAACAATACCAAAGCTGCTACCATAAAAAAACCAAACGTTGAAACTCCGTACCCCGCTATGTCAAAAAGAATAGGATGCATATATTAGGCTGCAACTTTAACTTTTGCTGGTCGAATACACGTATCTCCTACAAAGTATGATTCTTCGAATACTTCGATTACTGTATCTTTTTCTCCTTCTCCTTGCATCAAAGCTTCATGTTTGGCAGGATCGAGAGTCTCTCCAAGAGAAGACCCTTTGGTCATTTTGTATTTCTTTTGAAAATCTTTTACCTGTTTATCAAGACCAAGAACGCCTTGTGCCCAGTTATTATCTTTCAGATCTTCTGGAAAATGCTTCATACTCAATTCAAGAGCATCGAAGAAAGGAAGTGCCGAAGTGATCACGGCAGCGGTTGTTTTGTCTGCCATTTTCAATTGATCCTCTGCTGTTCTTCTTTTGTAATTTGCAAATTCTGCCTGAAGACGAAGATAACTGTCTTCCATATCTTTCAGTTTTTCTTCACAGGTTGGTTCTTTTTGTTCCTCTGTCGAGACATCCTCCCCTGCTTTTACTTCTTCTACCAAATTATCCAAATCTTTGTTTTCAACCGTTTCATTCTCTGGTTGAGTTTTTTTGTCTTTATTGAACATAGAAAAATATAAATAAAAAAATAAATATATACTGGGAAAATACTCTAATGAATATAACCAGATTCTCACTGATCGGAAACAATATGGCCTCTATCCAATCGAATCACACGTTTATTGAGACGATCTACTATTGTTTGATCATGGGTTGTAAGTATTACGGTACTTCCTGTATTGGAAATATCTTGCAGCAAAGAAATAATTTCCCATGAAGTTTTGGGATCAAGGTTTCCTGTGGGCTCATCTGCAATAAACAGTCGAGGTTTATTTATGAGTGCACGAGCAATCGAAACACGTTGTTGTTCTCCCCCAGAAAGATGATTGGGAAAAGAGTCTCTTTTTTCTAGAAGGTCTACCTGAGCGAGTAGCTCCAATACACGACCATTGATTTTCTCTTTTGGATAGGCACAAACATGCAGTGCGTATGCAATATTTTCATAGATTGTTTTCTGTGGAAGCAGCTTGTAATCCTGAAATACTACTCCGATATTTCTTCGGTAGAGCTGTAAAGAACGAGTATCTAAAGAATTAAGATTCATATCATCGATCTTTACTTTTCCTTTGGTTGATTTTTCAAAACCAAGAAGAAGATTGATCATAGTAGATTTCCCTGCCCCAGAAGGTCCTATTATAGAAACAAATTCCCCTGAATTCACAGAGAAATTAATGTTTTCTAACACAGTAAAGCTCCCGAATTTTTTACTAACATTCTCGAATATAAGCATGAAAAAGAAGATCAACGAATATTATTTGACTGCAGCCTCGGCCTCAGCTTCTTGTGCTTCCTGCATTTCTTTTACTTTCATCACAGCAATAATCTGAGCACGCTCTGCTTCATCAAGTTTGAGTTTAATGAATTTCACTGTGTCTTTGAGATCTGGAAGCACACGATGTTCGAGTGTATTTACACGACGACGTGTTTTTTCGAGTTCTTCTGCCAAAGATTCTGCTGTTTTTTCTACTTCAGCAAGACGAACCAAATCTGCTACCAAGTCATTGAAAGTAGTCAGAGCTGTATCAAGATCTGCTGGTGTTTGGAGAAAACCATAACTCGCCATATCTCCTGATTGTTTCACAGAAAACTGAGGAATATTTACCGACATCACACTTTTTGTGTCTACACCAAGAGAAAGCTCTGCTGTATTTGCAAGAAGAGCATTTTCTATCATATTTGGATTGGTAGAAGCTCCAGCAAAGATAAGTTTTGAGAATGCCTCAGAAAGATTTCCTTCTAACTCCGCACGACGAGTACGAGCTTCTTTTACGATATCCATAAATGCTTTCATCAGACCATCTTGTTTGTCTTTCAAAAGTTTATGTCCACGAGCTGCTTGTTTAGTACGGGCTTTGATTGTTTGCAGTTCCGATCGTGTTGGTGAAACATTAAGAATCGCCATAGTAATATATAAAAATTAGTGAGAATAAAATTGTAATATTAGAGTGCTTTCTTGATCTGAGACATAATAAAATCTCCGTTTGGAAGAGACACTTCATCGATAGATTTCCATTCAATAACAGATTCATTGTTCTTACGAGGGAGATCCAGATCTTGAAATTGTTTTTCATACAAGAAAAATAGTCTTGTTTCCTGAACGTCTGCAGTAGTGTAGCTATTTGAACCAAGATAATCAAGCACAAGGGCTTTACTCCCCATCTTATTCATTATACAACGCTCTGCTACAAATTCTGGGGTTTCATTGGGATGAAGAAGCTCTGATGGAAATGTATTATCGACCAAACACACCTGTTTATCTTCGTTGATCATCACTACCGACACAAGAAGTTGTGTTGGTGTATCGTAATAGTTTGTTTTTGACATAGTATTAAGTTTAAAAGTAAAAGTTCAATTTTTTTAAATCTAAGATTTCTAAGATATTCGAGGAAAAGTTGAGAACTGGACTAAGCAATAGTGTCACTATTGTGAAGGAGGATCGAAAACTTTGACAAAGAAGATCGACGAAATCTTAGATTTTTGTCTTACCTCACATGTATGTTTGAAGAACTTCTGGAATATTAAATGTCCCATCCTCATTCTGATAATTTTCCATAATAGCTACCAATGTACGACCAATTGGAAGTCCTGTAGCAGATAGAGTATGGCAATACTGAGGTTTTCCTTCTTCATCTCGGATACGCATATTGAGCCTACGAGAATGATACTCGGTAATATTAGAGTTTGAAGTTACTTCTCTGTATGCATTTTGTCCAGGAAGCCATGCTTCTATATCATATTTTTTGGCAGGAGGACCACCAAGGTCTCCTCCACACACATTCACCAATTGATATGGAATACCGAGTCCTTGTAGAAGCTTCTCTTCTATCTGACGGATACGTTCGAGGTGATCGTATGAAGTTTCTGGCGAAGTGAATGCAATCATTTCTACTTTATCGAATTGATGCTGACGGATCAGTCCACGAATATCTTTTCCTCCTGATCCTGCTTCTCGACGAAAACATGATGAATACCCGACATAGAACTTTTCTTCTTCAAGAATCTCATCACGATGATATGAAATAATTGATGCTTCGGATGTTGCAACCATGTACATATCATCTTTTCCAGGGTTTACTGCGTACGCTTCGTCATCTTCTCCAACAGAATTGAGATACCCTGTCCCAAGAACTGTTTGTTTATTTACCATCATAGGAGGTATCATCATTTCAAATCCTTCTGTGGATATCACAGACAAAGCATATTGCACTAATGCAAACTGAAGCTGAACAATATCTCCCTTGAGAAAACAAAAACGAGAACCTGATACTTTTGCTCCACGCTCAAAGTCAATATTTCCATGCATTTCTGCCATCTCCCAGTGTTCACGAGGTGTAAAAGAGAACTCTGGTTTGTCTCCCCAAGTAGTCACTACGGAATTATCTTCATCATCATCCCCTTCTGGAACAGATGTATGTGCTGGATTTGGAATAGATAAATGATGTATATTCATTTCTTCTTGTAGCTGTTCGAGCTTTGGTTCTATTTCTTTGAGCTGAGCACCGATCTCTTTGGACTTCGCTACGGCTTCCATTTTTTCATCTCCTTGGAGTGATTTGATTTTATTCGTCCATTCATTTTTGGCTGCACGAAGACTTTCTGTTTCTTGAATCAGTTCTTTACGACGATCATCAAATTGAATCAGCGTATCCAAAAGAGCTGGATCAGCATGTTTTTTTACAAGGCCTTGTTTTGATTCTTCGAGGTTTTCTCGAATATATTGAATATTAAGCATAAAAATAAGTTGAAAGTTACAAGTTTTCTGCACTGATAGTATAGTTATTTGCAGAAAAAAAGCAAAAAAGAACCTAGCCAATACGAGGTTCTTTGTGGTAATCCAAATTTGGATGCGTTTGTTTGGTGAATTTCGCAAGATCGAGATCCTCCGAATACAAGGAAATATGAACTTCTTTTTCTGGAAACAAGGAAAGAAATGTCGATACAAGTATCTGCATACTGCGTATCCCAGCAAACGATCCAGGCCCTTCCATGACATATAACTTGGATATATTTTGCATATTTTCTGTTACCAACTGCATGATTTTATTTCTGTGTTCTGCTGTATTAGCAGCTGATTGAATGCCTTTGACACCATCTCATTGAACATTTCCAAGCCTCATCTCTGGTCATGAAAAATCGAGAAAGAGAGATTTTGTACTTTGTCATCCAAGACCCACTATTTTTCATCCTCAAGAGCTATCAACTGTCATCTTCGGGCTTGACCCGGAGATCCAGTCTGTACTCAATTGATCAACCCTCTCCTTGCTGGATTCACCCCAAGAGTACTTCTTTCAGGGCGCCCGATGCCCGTAGGAAATACCCTTAGGGTGCGAGTCGAGAATGACAGTCTTCATCTCCTCCACTACAATTTTCCTCTTCTCCCCTTTCCCTATTTTTTCAATATGTACTTCTATAACCATACCTGGAAAATCTCCAAGACGAGATTCTATGATCTGTGACCATTCAATCAATTTGACTGATTTCTGTTGCAAAATATCCTCCCAATCTATCTTAGACTCGAACTCTTCGATTGATTTGAGGCGATAGAGATCAAAATGATCTATCTGGTAGTTTTTGAGGATATATTCTTTGTGATACACAAAAGTCGGGCTGGTTACTCACTTCTTGACCCCACAACCATCCAAAAACCCTTTCACAAAAGCTGTCTTTCCAGCTCCCAAATCACCACGTAACAAAACTACCGCATTGTCTCTGCGGTACTGCTTTGCCAATTTCTGCCCCAAGGCATGCGTCGATTCTGGTGACGAGGAGATAAGTTGCAAAATTATTCAATTATATGAGACTGATCAATATCGTAGAGTGTTTGCTTGGCAAGGTCAAAACCAAGAGCAACAGTCCCTACCGCCCCATTACGATGCTTACGGATCAATAGTTTCATAGAAGAATCATCTGATTCTGGGTGATAGTATTTCTCACGATAGAGCATCAGTACCACATCGGCATCTTGCTCGATCGATCCTGATTCACGAAGATCAGAAAGCATTGGCTCTTTGTCTGTACGAGACTCTACTGCACGAGACAGCTGAGAAAGCACAACAATTGGGACATTGAGTTCACGAGCAAGTGCTTTGAGTCCACGTGTCATTTCTGAAATTTCCAATACTCGATTCATTGGATTATTCCCTTTCATCAGTTGGAGGTAATCGATAATAATAATATCTAGACCATGCTCCATTTGGAGACGACGAGCTTTTGCTCGAATATCTGTTACCGAAGCATCCGCTACATCATCGATAAAAATATTGGCTTTCCCAATCTGATCAATAGCATCTCCCATACGATTAAAATCATCATCCTCGAGCTTCCCTGTACGAAGTTTCCATGAATCGATCTGAAGAAGCGAACAAAACATACGTTCTACCAGCTGTTCTTTGGCCATCTCTAGAGAAAACAGACCCACAGAACTCTTTCCTCTGAGACCAATTTTCTGGGCAATATTCAAGACAAATGCTGTTTTCCCCATCGATGGACGAGCGGCCACAATCACAAGATCTGCCGGCTGAAACCCAGAAAGAATATTATCTAGATCACGAAACCCGGTAGAAAGTCCACGAGTTGCTCCATCTTCGGCATTATCGTGAATCTCTATTGTTTTATCATATACACTTTCTACGATTTCACGAATATGAACAAAGTTTTCTTTGATATAACTTTGTGTCGTTGCGTACAGAACCTTTTCTGCCTGCTCTACCGTACCATCAATCTCAGACTCTTGGTCATACCCCAGTGCAGAAATATCTTGCCCCGCACGAATAAGCCCGCGAAGGGTTGATTTTTCTCGTACTGTGTTGGCGTATTGTACAATATGAGATGAAGTAGGAACCGTCTCTGCCAGCTCTGAGAGATATGATCCTCCCCCAATTTTTTCAAGATCCCCTTTATCCTTAAGTTTGGATGTCAGAGTAACGAGGTCGATCGGTTTATGAGCATAGAAAAGATCCATCATCGCCTCGTATATCATTTGGTGACGTGGTTCATAAAAGTTCTGAGGCTGCAGAATATCAACTATTTTGATAAATGCATCTTTGTCTATCAGGACCGAACCAATCATCCCCTGTTCCGATTCGATACTATGCGGCGCTATTTTTAGTGTAGGGTTATCTGACATGAAAATATATTAAAAAGAAAGCGAGTAATTTTGTCTGATCAATTGTAACAGAATATATATTCTTTGAGAAATAAATTCCTAATCATTAGCAATCACTGATATATCTTTCCCTGCAGTGAAGAGTGCTGAATATTTTTTTCTATGCGCTTGGTCACCAAGAACGAGAGGAAGACGACACTCTGAAAGGAATTTTTCAAAAGCACAATACCCCAGTGGGACTGCTACATTGAAATACGCTTCTATTCCTTCATACCCCATATTCTTCGCCAAATATTGAAACTCTGTTCCGTGTGTATTTGGCATAGGAAGACGGTGCATAAAAACTGACTGAGCTGCACCTTGCAAAGCAAAATGAAGCTTGTTCCAATAGTCATATGTTACGAAGAAAATTCCTGATTCCATAGACTGAAATGTCTGCACGAGTTTTCCAAAACTTCCTGGTGTATGACCTGGAAGAATTATCTGATCCACTCCTGTAGCACGAACAATAGCCTCTATTTGTTTGAGAGAACGGAAAGAGTTCGAGACTACGATGGTCTTGTTTTGTTTCTCCTGAAAATGCTGAATCAAATACTCTACTGAATATTGATCACACATATCTGAGGAATACTGGTAGTTGGTCGCGCTCCGAAGCATATAGAGATCTGAAGATCTTTTTTCTACTGGAAAATATTCTGCATGAGGACAAATTTGCTGTAACGGTCTCTTGTAGCCTTTATCTGAAATATTATTACCTTCTCCATACACCAGGAACAATACATCCTGAGAAACACAAATGTTTTCAATACTCGAAACATGTCCATAGCTATCTTTTGGTTGTCGACGTATAGATACCGAAGCATCTTGAAAAAGAACTACCAAGTAATCATAAAGCACTGCGTTGTACTCCAGAATAATCTCTGCAAATCTTACAAACTGATCTTCTATCGTATGAAGCAAGAATTCAAGTTGGAGACTTCTATAATCTTGCTCTGGGTGAATCGTGCTTAGAATATCCTCCTTGAGACTCACTATTTCTTCTTTCAGACTCTCTACTAGCTGAATAATATCATTGTGAATATCTGATTGATGCATATCAAAATATTGAATATACGCACCCGCTTCTCATTTACCTGCTAATATATAATGCTGAACCATACCCGAAAGAAAAGAAAGCCTTTCATCAATCGACACAAAACGAGGATCTTCTCCTACAAGCGGATGTGTGGTGATCTCTTTCCAAATATCCTGGAGCTGTTTGAGCCCTACCTGATCACACTCATCTTGGTATGTTTTCTGAAGAAAAGAGCCTTCAAAGTCTGCGAGAAATATTTGAAAATCTCCTTCAATCGAATGATGAGCAAAGGTATGCGCATCTGTAAATATACATTTTGCCTGCGATAGTTGTTTTCTCAAAATATCCATACTTGGAGATTTCTCTGAAAATCCAGAACAACATAGTGGTTTGAGTATACGTTTTTCTTCACGAAACACCGGGAGAGATGACACATCCAAAAGCTGAGTATCCAAATCATCTATGCCAATATACATATAGATCTTGAGAGCAATAAAGAATTCCATCTCAGACCAAATTGATGGATCAGATAGAAAGATACTGAGTTTTTTCTGGTTGATATAAGAATATGGACTGCGAAGTATACACACCGACTCCTTATCTTGAAAAAAATCATACGCTGTCCAGTTGGGAGCTACATATAATAGTCTCTTTTGAGCAGATTGATACTGATTTGCAATACTCTTCAGTAAGACATCCTCTGACACTGAACTATACTGCTTTCCTGATAATATATCTATTTCTAATTCTTTTTCTGCTGTGTCGGAAAGTGGCATTACCGTCTCTATTTTTTCATTAGAATCATTGGATCCTGCAAACAAATCACATTGATGGGAAAAAGGAAGAACATATCCACAAGCAAACGCCCATTCTTCGATCTGTTTCTTTTGTTCCTCGGGAAGTGCACAGAACTGCTTATTGAGCCAGAAATAAAGCTGAAGATTAGCTTCCACATCACTATATGCACGATGCGAAGCACTATGTTCGATACCCAATGTGCGAGCAATCACTTCCAAACTATATGAAGGGAGATTTTTCCCGAGAACCTGCGCCCAAGGACAAGTATCAAACTCTGGATAAGTAGAAAACACCATATCGTGCTTAGAAAGAAATCCCGTATCAAAACTAATATTATGCCCAGCGATACAAGAGTCTTTTACAAATTCTTTGAGATCTTCCAGGTACACAGAAAAAGGCTGTGCATCGACGAGCATTTCATTGGTAATTCCTGTGATAAAAGTTGTCTTTTCATCAACTTCAATCGACGGCTTGATCAGATGATTAAACTGCCCAATTTCCTCCCCTGTTTCTCTATCTATTTTGGTAGCCGCTATCTCTATAATATGATCGGTATCTGCATTGAGACCTGTCGTCTCGAGATCAAGAACAACTAAATACTGAGGCATGAATGAAAGAAAATAGGAACTAAAATATAGCACTATACTAAAGGAAATCAGATATATATACTAGAGCATTATTTATAAAACAGAGTGAATAACACACAAGTCTTTTGAACAAAAAATGTATACAGTAATATTGACGAGTTCAAGAAAAAAGGATAACCTAAAGAAAATAAATAGAAAAACAAAAGGAGGCTCCCATGGTAGGAAGCACAACTAACAACAACCTATTTATAGGTATCCCAGGTCAAGGTGTCGATCTTACATCGATCAACAAATCAGATGCTCAAAACTTTTTAGATGAGATGTCTGATTCATTTGAACAAACATCAGATGTGGATTCAGGAGCTATCCTAACACTCAATGGTTCCATTCAAAAAGAAATAGAGAAAGTTCAACCATACTTGAGAAAATATGCTCAAAAGCTACTCGATCAGTTTGATGAAAGAACGGGACTTCTCGTTCTTGGAAAATTCAAAACGAATGATTTCCCCCCTCAAGAAAAAATATCTTGTCTCACTCTTTCAGGATCTCAAAAAGATGCTTCTGAAATGGTAACGCTCGATAGCAAATTTCTAAGAATGGCTATCAAACTAAAAATTGTAACTGTCACTGCAGTACTTTCTGCAACAGATGGTTTTCAAAAAGTTGCATAACTATAGTTATGCAACAAAAAACGTAAGGATTAGCCCTTACGTTTTTCTCATTCCCTATTTTATAGGAAATATTTGAAACCCCTCTGCATCTTCTTGAACAGAAAAACCCTGATCCTGGATTTGATCACGCAAACTATCTGCCAGATCATAATCTTTTGCCTGCTTAGCATCCCAACGCTGCTGGGCAAGATCTTGAATATCCTGTGGAATATCTTGATCAACAAGAGTCTCCTCTTCCACTGACAGAATCTCTATCCCCAATACTTCGACTATTGTATCTATAAAATCAAGGATGGCTGTTGCTTGGTACGAAGAGAGGCTTGCCGCTTTATAGTTCTTCATCAAATCCCAGATCACCGCTATTGCCTGTGCTGTATTGAGATCGTCTGCTATCGCATCCAAAAAGTCGGCATTGTACTGCAGCATCTCCTGAGAAAATGCAAATGATAGCATATCATCATCATTTTTCTCTTCCACCTCTTGGAGCTGAGAGACATACTTATCAATTTTTTGTAGTGCTGATTCTGCCCCACTCAGATTATCCAAAACGAGATTCAGCTGATTGCGGTAGTGCGTTTGCAAACAGAGATAACGAAAAGAACGAGGAGTATAGCCCTTATCCACAAGATCTCTGAGTGTATAGAAATTCCCAGATGATTTGGCCATCTTTTTTCCTTCTACCATAAGATGCTCTGCATGTACCCAATACCCACAAAATGGTTTACGAGTAACAGATTCCATCTGTGCAATTTCACATTCATGATGTGGAAATACATTATCAACCGCCCCACAATGAATATCTATCTGTTTCCCAAATTCGGTAATATTCACTGCGCTACACTCTATATGCCATCCTGGACGACCTTTTATTACCCTTTTCTCTCCTGATATTTCAAATTCTACTTCGTAAAAATTATCTCCATCAGATTCTTTCCAAGCTTTCCACAGAACAAAATCCCCTGCTGACTCTTTATCAAACTCATCTTGGTCTACACGAGCTCACTCTTTGAGAGACGAAAGATCAAGACCAGATAGTTTCCCGTATTTTGGAAAAGATTTGATAGAAAAATATACAGACCCATCTTCTGCAAGATAAGCATTCTCCCTATTGATCATGGTCTGGATCATACGTTGCATAGCATCGATATATTCTGTCACTCGTACGACTTTGTCTGCTGGCTGGATATTGAGATCTTCCAGGTCTTCAAGAAAAGCATCCAGATATGTTTGTGTATATTTCATCAGATCTTGTCCAGATTCTTGGCTCGACTGTATCGTTTTATCATCAATATCTGTGATGTTCATCACATGTGTTGGTCGATAATCAAAATATCGCATCGTACGCAAAAGAACATCTTCAAAGATATATGTACGAAGATTTCCTACATGCGCATAGTTGTAGACTGTAGGTCCACAGGTATAGACTTTCGCATCATACTGCTTGAGAGGCTTAAAACGTTCTTTTTGTTTCGTAAGTGTATTGTATAGGTATAGATCCATTCTTGTTTGTCATTCTGGGCTTGATCCAGAATCTATTAATATTAAAATCTCCACTACTCTACCCGAAAAACAAGAATAAAAAAAGAGGAAGTCGGCTAAGCCGATCTTCCTATTGAGAGAAACTATGCCTCTGCATATTTCCTTTCAATTTTATCAATCTCTGGGTGTAATTTTGTAACATCTACAGAGTCATACGCTTCATAATCAATATGAAACTTGTGCAATGCACAATCAGGATGAAACGTTGCATTATAGAAGATAGATGCGAATGTTGGCTCTGAATGTCTTGCATTAAATACTATAGATTCACCAGCTAAATCATTGAGTGCTGAATCTGGAGCTGCTATTGTAAGACCTGGTATATTAGGAATTTTGATAGCAAACTGACCTTTTTCCAGAACATGCCCCTTATAAATATAAGATTCATTCGTACCATGAGCAGCAACTGCTGCATCAGCTGGTTTTGTTCTTGCCCAGATTAGACCATGTTGTTTTGCAAATAATAATGCTTCAACTAATGCCTCTGGAGTACCTTCTGCTAAAATATCTTTAATATCATCTGTATGTGCCTTTTTGTGTCCCATTTTCTAAATCCTTCTGTTTTATTTATATCCATCCCTCCCTACAAGCGTAGTGAGATCTGAATCTGAGAGGATCTTAACAAACAGAACAAAATGTGTCAATACTTTTGTTTTTACATTTTGTCAAATACATATTTTTATCAGAATCATCTTCGTAAATCTGGTTAATACTAGCGACTTCTGAGGATCTCATACATCAGCACTGAAGCTGCCTGACAGACATTTAATGAGCCTTTCTGCCCCCTCATGGGAAGATGCACTACCGCATCACAAAGCTCTTGGATATGCTGTCTGACTCCATGCACTTCGTTTCCGAGCACAAGAGCTACCTTGTCATACTGAGAAAAATCTAATTCTCTATAATCCACACTGGTATCTGATATTTCCATAGCTACAATATAAAACCCTTTACTCTTGAGTGTCTTGATACACTTTTCTGTATCTGACCAATGCTGCCAAGAAACAAACTCCTCTGCTCCTAGTGCTGTTTTAGAAATTTCTTTTCTCGGAGGAACCCCGGTGTTTTCACACAAATGCATATGAGAAAAACCAGCCCCATCGCCCGTGCGAAAAAGAGAACCTACATTATGGAGAGAACGAATATTATCGAGAACAAGGTGAAACATAAAAAGTGAATGACAGAGAAAAAAGAATAAAACATAAAACAATTTGAGTCTTGATAAACTCCTGTCTTACTAGTAGAATACAAACACAAACACAATAAATCAATTTATTATACTACAGATACTCTATGCAATTTACTATCAATTCCAAATTACTGAACGGATACCTCTGACTGATTCTCAAGATCATTGACTCGAAAAACACACTCCCTGTGCTCAATAACTTCCTTATCGATGTGCAATCGGATAAGATTATCATAACAACCACCAATCTCGAACATACCCTTCGTATTGTGATCACAGATAATATTTCTATTGGAGCTACAGGAAAAACAACAGTCCCTGCCAAACTTCTCGCTCAATACATTGCTCTTCTTTCTGACACAGATGTGTCTTTTGAACTCAGTGAACACACTCTCAAGATAAAAGCTGGTCGAGACAAAACAGAAATCATGTGTATAGATCCAGAAGAATTCCCTGCTCTCCCAGACATGGATGTGCAAACTCAGGCTCGCACTGTTTCTCATCTTTTGGCAGAAGGGTTCGATAGAACATCTTTTGCTTGTTCCAATGATATAGCTCGTGCAACACTTACCGGAACATCACTCATCATAGAACAATCAACGGCATTTGTAGCTGCTACAGATTCATACCGTCTTGCAGAAAAACAGTTTCAGCTCGAACAAACATCTGGTCAGGATATCAAGTGCATCATTCCAAAGAAAGCAGCCGATGAGCTAATATCTATCCTTTCTTTTGACCAGCAACCAGTAGAAATCGAAGCAAAAACAAACCAAATCACATTTCAGATTGGGGCAAGTATGACATTTGCTACTCGGCTGATCGAGGGGAATTTTCCTGCTTACAAACAGATCCTCCCACAAAGCTTCAACACAACAGCTAATGTAAGTAAATCTGAGCTACTTACCGCTATCAAAAAAACAGCACTCTTCTCTGAAGAGCTCAAAAAATCAATCGAACTTACCATTCAAGAAAATATGGTCTCTCTCAACTCTGTACAGAGCCAAGTAGGTCATTCTGAGCAAGCTATCGATGCCATCACAGATGGAAGAGAAAACACAACGAATATCAATTCACAATATATGCTTGATGTGCTTGGTAAAATCAAAAGCGATGAGATCATGATTGGGATCAATGAACCACACCTCCCAGTTGGGGTTCAAGGAAAAGATGATCAAGGATTCCAATACATCATCATGCCACTGAAGAAATAAGATAAACTCCAGTTTTACACTGGAGTTCTTTATTGTTTATGGAAATATTTTATGTCAAACAAAATCATCTGATACCTATTCTCTGCTCCAGCACTCATAGCATTCTTTAGTCTTCTGACTCGGATCATAGGAATTGCTCGTCAGCATTACTTGGCTGCTTTTTTTGGAGTTTCGAGTTTTGGATCTCTGTATTACGACTTAGATATTTATTTTGCTGCATTTCGTGTGCCAGATTTTATCTTTCATATGCTTTCCTTGTGAGCGATATCCAGTGTTCTCATCCCACTCTTTCATAAAAATGAAGAACGGATTCATAGACTTACCTCTTCTTTTTTCAACCTATTTGGGATAAGTCTGATCGTCTTCACTGCTGCTGCTTATTTTAGTATAGATACCTGGATACAATGGATAGCACCTGGTTTCGATGCTGCACAGAAAGAAACTACTATAGAGATATCCAAAATCCTTTTGCTCTCTCCTCTTCTCATGGGACTTGCTGCTATACTCAATAGCTACATACAAGCTCGTCATCAGTTTCTTGCTTTTGCTCTAGCTCCATTGATGTACAATATTTCGGTTCTCGTTGCTATTCTTTTATTTGCCAAACAATATGGAATCTTTGCTCCTGCATGGGGAGCGGTTGTAGGCTCTGGAATGCAGTTACTCATCAATGTAATTTTTGCTTGGAAAGAAGATTTTCAATACAGACCTATCATCAGTGAGTGGAGAACGATGCTCGAAGCAGGAAAACTCCTGATACCCAGAGTGATCTCTCTGATGGGTACACAACTTGCTCTCACGATAGAAATAGCGGTAGCTTCGACGCTCGGAAGTGGGATGATCGCTGCGTATTATTTTGCAGATAGTCTCCAGAACCTTCCTATTGCTCTAGTGGGTATCTCTATTGCTATTCCTGCTTTTACCGCTATGTCTTCTCTACATAACAAATCAGAAGAGAAAAAGAGCTTTGATACACTCCAAAGAAAACTGTTCCAGGTGCTCTATATTATCATGCCAATAACTCTCATATCATTCTTTCTGGCTCCACTTATTGTTTCTACTATTCTCGAAAGTGGTGCTTTTGGATCAGATGAGACTGCTTTAGTTTCCACCATACTACAAATATTTGCTCTGAGCTTTCCATTCCAGGCTATTATTCCTCTGGTGAGTAGGTATTATTTTGCTCTACAAAACACACTCTACCCTCTCGTATTTACGCTTATTAGCATAGGGATCAATATTGCTCTGGTGTATACTATTACAGATACATTCTCTGTATTTGGATTGGCTATAGCCTATATTGCTTCTGCTATTACCAACAGCATGCTCCTGATTCTCTTTTTGAAAAAAGTTTCTCAGTTTCATATAAATATGAAGCAAACTCTTTCATTCTTCGCTCCTCTTTTACCTTTGAGTTTTCTTTCTTTTTCTCTTTCTATTCTGTATACTTCGTATCAGCATACTTGGATCTCCACCTCTTTGAGTTTGGGAATCTTTAGTATTATTATTCTCTGGGCCTACTTTATGCTTACACAAAAGCAGTTTAAACAATTATTTTAATACGCACTGTGTTTTTCAATCCCCGGTCTGCGATAGGACTTGCGACTATTATTACAATATTTATGATGTTTTCTGGATTGGTAGAAAAACTTCATAAAAGCAAACTCGCAGATAAATATATCGAAAACCTCGAATCAGAAATAGCCACTCTGGATAAACAAAATCAGGATCTTGAAAAGCTTATCGAATACATGGAAACAGATGCTTTTGCTGAGAAAAAAGCAAAGGAAATCCTAAGAAGGCAAAAAGATGGAGAAATTGTTGTTTCTCTTCCAGGAAGTGAAAGAGTTGAATACAGAGGAACCAAAGCACAGGAGATCGATCTCCGAACTCTTCCCAATCCACAACAGTGGTACTACTACTTTTTTGGACAACAATAAAACATCATATTATATCATCAGTAGATTATGGATTCTCCGTGGTATGTATATATCGTTCAATGCAAAGATAGTAGCCTATATACTGGGATCACCACTGATCTACAACGCCGTATAGAAGAACACAACGACAATAAAAAATGAGCCAAATACACCAAGATCCGAAGACCTGTTTCTCTGGTATACTCTGCCCCCTACCCAGACAGATCCCAGGCTAGCAAAGAAGAATATCGGATCAAACAACTGAGTCGACAAGAAAAACTCCAGCTTATAAAAAGCTAGGAGTTTTTATATTTTTTACGCATTCCATGTGTATCATAGTAGCTCAAACTCACTTTGTAATCACTGATAATACTGTTTCATTTGCTCGATACGAATATCACAGAGCTCTTGTCATTTGTCTGTATACATAAAAGTCTGATAGTTCATCTCCCAGGCAATCAATTCTTCTATAACACTTTTGGTATCTATATCATTTCTTTTGGGGTGTAGGCCTACTTGGTTTTTATCTATCCAGTCCAACATATCCCCAGAAAAGCCTTTTCATAGAGGAGTATCCATATCGACAAAACACTTCCCCTGATGATGTAGTCATCCAAACACACGAGCCATACCAATATACCCTAGACCATCTAATCGGTCGGCATCTTTTACTATCATTTCTTCGAGAGACTCTGGAGCTCGTAGAGTATTGTGATAGTTGATAATATGTTTGGTCTGTGCAAACTCCTCTGGTGACAGAGAAAAATCTGACAGAAATTCCTTCGCCCACTGGGCTCATAAAGTTCCATGATCCACTGTGTTTTCTGGTCCAAGCTGTGCCTCTACTATACGACCAATATCATGCATTACCGCTGCAAGAAGCGCAATAAAATGATTTGCCTCTCGTTGGGATTCACAAATAATCTCTGCATAACGTATTACTCTCCAGACATGTGCAAAGTTGTGCGTCTTGTCCCAGTCTTCTCCTGTATCAAGATTCACCATTTCTCTTTCCAGCTTCGCTACTACAGAAAAAAGCAGATCTTTTTGATCTGCAGTCAGTAGCAATCCCGACATAGAAAACAATTCTGGTTTCTGAGACACTATTTTTCGTGTGAATATGTAAATTTATCCAAGAAATTTGGAACGGCTCCATCAACTTTCCCCAGCTCTTGTGAGATTTTTTCCATATCAAAACGGGAAGAATACTTATCCTTTTCTTTATGAAAAATATTATACATCCATTCTTGATTATTTTTATACCACTGGATGGTGTATTTGATCCCTTCTTCGAAAGGTACCGTTGGCTGCCAACCCAGCTCTTTCATGATCTTATCTGGAGCCATAGCGTAGCGCATGTCATTGGCTTCACGATCTGTAATATACACAAACCGCTGTTCTATCTCGTCATCTGACATCCCGAGTTCACGGAGAATAATACGAGCAATATCTTTGGTGCTATGTTCATTGTGCCCCCCAATATTATACACTTCCCCGTGTTTATCTGAGTGTAGAATCAGGTCAATCGCAATACAATGATCACGAACAAACAGCCAATCTCGAATATGTTGTCCCTGTCCATGCAATGTGATTTTATTTCCTTGCAGATGGGTCAGAATAAAAAGTGGCACGGCTTTTTCCGGGAACTGATATGGACCATAGTTGTTGGTACAACGAGAAATAGTTATCGGAAGCTTGTAGGTATGATAGTACGACATTACCATGAGATCTGAACATGCCTTTGTAGCCGCATATGGACAATGTGGTGTCAGAGGAGTATCTTCATGAAAGAAATCGGTAGAACCTTCTCCCAGATCACCATATACTTCATCGGTACTCACATGGTGGTAGCGTGGAGTCCCATATTTACGAAGACAACGGAGTATGTTATGCGTCCCAGTAATATTCGCTTCTACAAAAGGCTGAGGATTGGCAATACTACGATCCACATGTGACTCCGCAGCAAAATGTACAACATAGTCAAAATTGTGCTCGGAAAACAATGTATCAAGAGCATCATAATCAGCTAGATCCATTTTGATGAATTGGTATTTTCCTTCGATCAGCTTTAGATTTTCTCTATTCCCTGCATAGGTCAATTTATCCAAAACAAACACCTCGTATTCTGGGTGTGTTTCAACGACATAATGTACATAATTGGAACCAATAAACCCAGCCCCACCGGTAATAAGCATTTTCTTCTTGTTCAAGGAAAACTTGTATTTTAAAAAAATATTATATATAATGTAATCACAAATGCCGGGAGAGTAATCTCTTAGGCCCCCCCCTTGATACTTTCGAGTATCAAGGCCAACAATAAAAACATATTTAGAGATACATATCTTGAATATGTTTTTTTATTATTATTAGTTCATCATGAGGTACAGATCCTATCTTATTGATACAACGAAGAGGATCCAGAGTTTTTCATTGAGATAAAATTACATTAGATTCTGTGACCGCATAAGATTTCTCAAAATTCACTGATTGTAACATATAATTAAATTTATTTTTCTTTGTCTTTGTCGTAAGTGGTAATCAAAAGACCAGTGATCCAATTTTTTTGATAATAAGAAATGGTCTCATATGTTTTCCCTGTCCATTTTGTTCATTTCCAATATTCACTCCTAGTTTTGTCATCCATATCTGTCCTGGTTTGACATTCACCTTCCTCTGAGATCCATGTATTCTCTTTTTTTCCAAATTCCAAACATCAAATATATTAATCTCTTGTTTTTTATATTTCTGGTAATATTTGTTATCTAAAAAACACTGTTTATCTTCAAGATAATCACTGCGATCTTCTGCATAGTGTTCTGAGCTCAGAGCAACAACTACTGAGTCAGGACCCACAACTGGAAACCCATGCCAGGCATAATTTGGTACATATACTGCATCTCCTGGCTGCATATCGATCAGAACATCCTGACCTTGTTCATCAATAGTGATAAATTGAACACTTCCACGAAGACATACAAACACTTCTTCTTCTTTATAATGACAATGTTGACCACTCGCTGTAGCCAAAGACCCTCCAAATAAAAAATATGTTTTCTTCACTTCGAATGGGACATTTTCTTTGTAGTGCTCGACAAAAAGCATTTCGTAGGCTCTTCTACCCGATATGACATCAAAATGGAGCTTCTGTACCTGCATGAAATTCAATATTAATAAATGAGAGAATCGTGATTATTTCTGTTGTCTTCTCTGTTCGAGCTGTTGCATACGAGGATGAGCTGTGAGCAAATATTTAGCAAAATATTTGAAAGCAGAAACCACGTGATAGAGTGATTTTTTATGAGAAACAGTATATATCAGACCTTTATGGTCTGAATCTCTTTTTCTATATTGCATAGCTACCAGTCTTGGATAGTAAAGAACTTGCTGTCCCTGACTCCAGACTTGCTGACAAAAATCAGTATCGTACATATACAGATAATACTGTTGATCGAATCCTCCTGCTTGAGCATAGGTACTTCTGCGGATCATAACCGAATGAAACGTCACCCAATCGACATCTTCAATGATATCTGGGTTCTTATCCCACATCAGGTAGTGTTTATATCTGTTTTTAAACCCTGGGAAACGACGGAGAAACGAACGTTTGATTAACATATCCACAAAATTTGGGAAACGACGATACACATCCTGAACCCCTCCATCTTCGTATACAAGCTGAGGAGCAATAACACCTACTTCTGAAGCCTGCCCCAGAATATCTGCAAGACTTTGGATGGTTGTTTCGTTGATATCTATATCTGGGTGCGATATATAAATATATTCTCCATCTTGGCTATCAATCGCTTTATTGAGTGCAAAAGAGATCCCTTTTGACTCTGGAGTGCACAAACATGTCACAAAATCATAGCTCTCTGCGGCATCTTTAATCTCACGATATACTCTGTCCGTAGTCCTTCCCATATACACAAGCACATAGTGAAACTGCATATTCTCTACTTGAGAAAGAGTGCGCAGATTTTTCTGGATAAATACTTTTTCTTTTTCGCTATAAAAAGGGGTAACAATAGTGATCATAGATCAAACAAACAACAAAATAAAAGAAGCGAACTTTTTCGCTTCCTAGTATACGGATATTCCCAACTTATTCCAAGAAATATTTCTCAAATTCTTGAACTTCTTTTTCTGTCACCCCAAAAGCATCAAAATATGTTCGACATCTTTCTTTCGTTTTTTCTACCAGTGCATGATCCGAAACTTCTATCGTAGCATACACACGAGCAAAAGCTTCGATTGATTTATGTGGCATACGCTGCATATACTTCTCGGCTTTCATATATTCAAATGTTGCTCCATCGTATCGGTCACACAGTTCAAGTCTCCCAATAACAGCCCAATGTGTATGAAGGAGTGTGATATAATTCCGATATTTCAGAATTCATTTTGCATCCCAATTCCCTTCTGGGAGTTGTTGATCAAATTCTTCAGCTTCTTGATCAGATGGTTTTATTTCTGTCAGAATATCTATCCACTGCGCGATATCTCCGAGCTCTTTATATTTCAACTCCTTTCCCTCAACAGCCTCTTCTTTGCAGTCATGAAACAAAGCCAGTCTCCGAGACCAGAGATCCTCCGGAAAAGAATTCTGTACATGAAAAGCCACACGACACTGATGCGTAAAATGGGTAACGGTAATCATCTCTTCTCCAACAAGAATACATCCTTTTCTCTCTGTATTACCTACACAATCATAACAAAACTCTACATCTTCCACAGAAAGATCGAGTATTTCTGCTACTGCTGCAAAATCTTGCTCCTGGGCACGATATGTGAGCTGAGAAAGGGTCATAAATGAAAAAACATTAAGTGTTATGATTGCGATCTAAGTTTCCCATACGCCCCTCCTAATATCTCTTGTCCACTTGGAACCTCTATTCACAAAGACGATACTTTTTCTGTATTTAAAAAACAGGCAGGCGAATTCTTTTTCTGATATTCTGTCATCTCTACTACCTCGTACTGATGTTCCGGATCCATATACTGCACATAGGCTTTCATAATATCGATATTCGATACCATATCTTTCGACACAACGTTAAATATTCATGTATCTCTCTTTTGAATAATAATTGCTAGAACCTCGAGGAAAAATGGGATATAGGTAATATTTGTCTTCATATCAAAGACTTTGTTATAGGAACCAATCTTTTCGAGCTGATTTCTGCTTGGGTTGTCTGAATAGGATTTGCAGTCTACTGGTTTATTGATACGGAGGATCGCTGTGTTTTCCATATATTTCTGCAAATTCTGTTCTGCCTCATATTTACTCTGAGAGTATATTCCATGCACAAAGTTTGGAGTATCTTCTTCAAAAAAACCTTTTCCATCATTATCTCCAGAGTACAGATATCCAGTAGAAATATGTACGAAGAATATATTCTCTTCCTGACAGATCTGAGCAATCTTTTCTGGAGCGATAGCATTCACTTCCATAGTCTCTTCTGGATAGTCCTCACACTCTACTGGCTTGCGTGTACCGATCTTGGCAGCGGTATTGATAACAATATCTGGATGAATATCGAGAATTTCCTTGCGAACCGTATCTTGATTCCGAATATCAGACACACCAAAAACAGCATCTGGGTACTGATCCTTAATTCTTGAACCGACATACCCTTTTCCATAGATTAAGATTTTCATGAGAGTTGATTTGAGAAAATGACAGATGAGTTATACTCTTCTAGATGCAATAGCTCATTCACAGATTTTCGAGGAAGTCTTTCGAGCGTTTTTTCCGTATCTTCTTTCCCCATAACTATTACCATTACTGGCATTTTGTCTTCTGGGAGATCCATCCACTTACGCAGTCCCATCTGACGCACCCCCATCATAGGACAGTTGGCAATCCCCATATCATCAGCTGCATACATCAGGGACATACAAGCCAACGCCGCATTACGAATCACCATTTCACGAGTTTTCCAGTCTGGACGTTCCATACGCATTTTGGGTTTCCAATGTTTTCCGTACTCTTCATCGATATATCCGTATTCTGCCCAATCCGACACAAGCTGATCTGGATCTTTTACAATATTTTTATCACCCACTACCACGCACACAGCGCTGGATTCCAGCACTTGATCTTGACTCATGCAGAGCTGATGCAGATCTTTGATTTTTTCCCGATCACGATAAAATACGAACTCCCAAGGCTGAGCATTGTACCCGCTTGGACTCAGTGCCGCTATACGAACCATTTCCTGTATCTGAGCATCGGTAATCTCCATAGGAAGAAAATTATGAATCGAACGACGATGCTCTGCTGTTTGTGCAAATGACATAAAATTAGAATAATGATTTAAGAAAGAACTTTTTCTCGAAGCCACTGAATACTTTCATCAACATATCTCTGATCCCCATTAGCAGTCCCCGTCATGATCGCTTGGGTCGCCGAGAGTATCACATGTGCCTGGAGAAACTCGGGAGTAAGAAGATCGGAAATACCTTTAGATCCTGAAATAAATTCAGGATGACAGTGATTTGTATACCCCTTCAAAAATACATCCTTACTCTTTTGACTATAAAAACGAAAGCGATTATTTAGAACAACCACAAGCTCGAGAAGTGGATGCGCAATCATTACACGACCAAAATCTATTGCTCCTGTAAGATTCCTATCTGTATCAAACAAATAATTCCCAGGGAATGTATCATTATGCGTTATCGATTTTTCCTTGAGACCCATTGGAAAATATTTCTTAGCCCCTACATAGCTATCTATAATTTTCTGTACTTCAACCGGAGTAAAGCACCTTCTCCACTCTGCACTCTGAACCCTTTTCAAACCAACATTATATAACCATTTCCCAAAATCCTGCTGCA
Organism: Patescibacteria group bacterium; assembly: GCA_034717395.1. Classification (GTDB taxonomy): domain Bacteria; phylum Patescibacteriota; class Gracilibacteria; order JAYELJ01; family JAYELJ01; genus JAYELJ01. The sequence goes on along the minus strand of JAYELJ010000107.1, from coordinate 1,545 downwards.
TATCCACTCATGACTGGAGAAACTCTGGGATTGGCAACTGATGCATCTGAGCAAGAAATTGACCAATCTGTTCAAAATATTCTTTTGGTATTTCTGAGTCATTGTATTCAAAACCACCTGTTAGATCAAAGAGACTTGATCCCGCCACCTTTTCCATAACCATATACCCCTCTTGGAACATCACTGGTTTGGGTACGAGTAATCATTTTTCATATAAATATTTCTGAACTTGGTATTCTGTATCATCTTGCTCTTTGAGTCTATCTTTTTCGTATTTGATCACATATTTTTCATCACTCCCACACACCGAAAACCATGCAACATTCTCGGTTATTGCATGTATTTCTTGGATATCAAATCCCTGCTTCGATAAGAAATCTTGAAAATTGTGTGACATTAATTTTTCCAATAATAAAGAAGTGCGTCTACAACATGCTGACGAACCAGCACTTTTTTAAATATATCTATTGGTCTGATTGCTTTGGAACTTGCTTCTCGAATAATATCTACTGCGATACTTGCATTATAGTATGTCTTGTACCCCAAGGCGAGAGTGTCCTTGGACATCTGGGCATCGGTCATATACATGAAATAATCTGTATCGAGACCTCCAATACGATCCCATAAATCCGATCGCATGATAAACATATGACCACATACCCAGTCCACCTGCTGACTCTGACTATGGTCAAAATCATCCATTACATATTTTTCCCAGCGAGAATAGAACATTCTTTTTACTGTATTCGATTTATTCGCTACCTGTGCAATGATATCTGGAAACGCCCTTGGAGTATCCAAGATATCTACTATCTCTCATCTATTATCTCTCATCTGAACTTTTGGCCCCATGATCCCCACTTCTTTTTTCTCGTTCATAGAATTTATCATCTTCTGAATCGAACCTGGATGAACAAGCACATCTATATTCAGACAGATACGATAATCCACATCCTGCATCAAACTCTGTCCATAATTATGTGCATCTGGGTAACTGGTAATTGGTCATTTTTTACGAAGCCAGGCATTTTCTACCAAACGAACTCTATGCTGAGAATTATTATTCTGCTCTATCCATGTGCGCAATTCATCCCACCATGGGGACTTCTTATCTGAGTTTTTTACCACTACAATATCCAAAGGATTTTCGGTCTGACTTGCAAGCAAAGCAGGAAAACATTGCTGTGTCATCATCATATATGTTTTCTCATTACTCACACGAGAGATAATCGAAACACCTGCTCTATTACCAAAAACAGGAGCCAGACTCTGCTGTGGCATATCAATAAAATTCTGAATATCACTTACTGGTATTCTCCATTCTACTTTTGGCAGATGGGAAAGAAGTATAGGAAGATTTTTCTTCAAAGCCGCTTTTGTTGCTGGTTCAAACAAGTGAATAAATATTGTGCTCAATAGCCTGGTTTTCATTACTGACATGCGGACATAGCCAGAAAATTCAGGTTTTTCAGAATAGTAATATGCACGAAGAATATACTCCTGATGCAATGCTGACCGACTCGTATTTCCATGGCTTTTGTTACG
>JAYELJ010000106.1:0-7798 GCA_034717395.1 Patescibacteria group bacterium | reverse complement strand
AGCATAACAGTAGAAAAGGTATTTCAAAATGATCAGCTTCGTGTGGATTTTGGAAAAGCATCTCAGAAACTATACCAAACACAAGCCTGGCAATCTTTTCGTGCAGATCTGAAAAATGAATGGCAAAGTTTTTTGTTTCATGGGAAGGTAGATAGCTCTGGGAGTGTATCAGAAGTGCTGGATGAGGACATTACCCTGTGTTTGTTTTTGATCAATAGATCTGGGTTTCTCCAGGCTAGTCAGGAGCTTCAAGATTTGGATGTTCCAGAAGTATACAAACATATTCAAGTAGCCAATTTTGACTATCGCCAATCTGGATATGTGCATGTTGGTATGGCAGGAAAAGCCAACGAGACAGAGTTTATTCAGCAGTTTTCTCGCCCATTTATTCCCGGTCAGCAAGATATCTGGGTGTTAGATCATCATGATGTAGATGCTCCTTCTGCTTTTTCTCTCTTATATTATTTATTAAAAACATCAGGGTATATCTCATCTGACCAATACTCTACCTGGGACAAGATAGAAGAGTTCGCTTCTCTTCTCGAGTGTTATGGTGCCAATGGGGTCGCGCTGGGGATGAAACAGCTCCTTCCGTTGTACAAAAACAAAGAGAAAAAAGAGTTTTTTATGAGCCCAGACAACAGTAGAAAACTGTATGCTTGTCAGAGTCTTTATGTAATTTATAAGTACCTTAATTACCAATCGAATAAGACCCAACTATTTGAAGATCTCGAGAAAATATATCAATATTTATCTCAGGATTCTGTACCTTTCTCTACTCCACTCGACTACAAGCATCTGGTGGATATGTGATTCATTACCAGGTATGCAGGATGAGTATCTGGGCCAGCTGTACAAAAGTATCTTCAATTTGCTACTGCCTACAGATCATCAAAAACATTGGTTGAGCAGGGGAATCTTCTCAGGAAATGAGGTCAGGAGTTTATTGTGATCCTGGGAGATAATGATAATTTTACCGGAGCAGAAGAAGCCGCTACTTATATGCAAAAAGGAGTGATCAAAGTGCTGGGGAATGGGACGGTATATTTGTTTTCTACTCAACCTATGGAGAAGAACTTTTTTTCAGGAGCTCAGTATATTCGTCCTTCGATGCAGATTTTTCGGATGGATATTACTCGCAAGGACGAATGTAAACAATCTTTTCAAACATTCACAGGAGATAAATTTTTTGTAGAAAATCTTATGCAGTATATTGATACACTGCATATATCAGACTCTTGAGAAGATGAAGAAGTGATAGACGTGATATATCCTCTGGAAATACAAAAGGAAAAAGAAAGAATTTTGATTCAGAAACAAAAACAGCAGAAAAAGCAGATGTATATTCAGCAATATATTACCAAGTACTCTGATCAGGATATGGAACATGGGGTTATTCTTTCTGTTGCCAAAAATAAACGAGGACAGATAAGTTATCTCAAGATATATTCCGGAGACAGAGAATGAGTACTGCATTTCTCCCAGCTTCCCGACAGTATCGAGGATAAAAAAGAGTATTTTACCAAATTATATAGTGATCAAGTAGTGGGTGATATAATACCGGTTCAATTTCTCGGGTGTGATGACAAGAATATGTCACAATTTATTCCATGACTACTGCCTCAGATATAATATCTGAGGTTTTCTTTTTTGATTTCTAGAAAATCTTTTGTATACTAAAACAGACTTGGTGCAGAGAAATCTATTATCTAAAATCTATCATCTGACGTGACTATTCCTTTCGAAAAACTTATTCCGATATTGATAGAAAAAACAGGAATATCTGAGCCGCATATTCGTAATATTATAGAGCTTCTACAAGAAGGATCTACTATTCCTTTTATTGCTCGATACCGAAAAGAAATGACGGGCTCTGCAACGGATGAACAGCTCCGTGCATTCGATGAAGTGTATACCTACCAACAAAATCTTCTGACTCGAAAAGAAGAAGTGCTGCGTTTGATCGAAGAACGAGGACATCTTACCGATGAGCTTCGTAAGCAGATAGAAGAAGCAGAGAAACTTTCTCGTGTGGAAGATCTCTATCGCCCATTCAAAGAAAAGAAAAACACTCGTGCTGCTACGGCTATAGCAAAAGGTTTGGAGCCTTTGGCTGATATTTTGCAGGAGGCAACACTCTCAAAACTAGAATTTGAAACCAAAGCAGAGGAGTTTGTAAAAAAAGATGAAGATAAGAAAAAATCAGTAGCTTCTGCTCAGGAAGCGATTGCGGGTGCACAGGATATTCTCGCAGAGCGTTATAGTGATGACCCTCGTGAAAGAGAGCTGCTGCATAAAAAAGGAGTGAAACAGGGTATTCTCAAAGTGAAAGGAACCAAAACATTCGAAGAAAAAGGAGTATTCAAACTCTACAAAGAAAAGGATGAACGAGTAGCATGGATTCCATCGCATCGGTATTTGGCTATTTGTCGTGGAGAAAAAGAAAAACAACTTAGTGTAAAATTTGACTGGGATCTCGAGCAAATCGAACTCAATATCAAAGGATTCAAAATTCCTCGTAATGCCGGAACATCGTCAGAATATTTGTTTGGAGCGTATCAGGATGGTTTAAAACGTTTACTTCTCCCTTCTCTAGAGCGAGCTATCCGTGCAGAGCTCAAAGAACAATCAGATAAGCAAGCTATTTCTATTTTTGGTCAAAACCTGAGCCAACTTCTGATGACTCGTCCAGTAGTAGGGCGTATAGTTATGGGGTTCGACCCAGCATATCGTACCGGGTGCAAACTCGCGGTGCTCGATGCGAGTGGAAAGTTTCTCGCAAAAGGAGTGATCTATCCTACTATGGGACAGAGAGATATAGAAAAAGCCGAGAAAGAATTTGTAGATATGATTCAAAAATATGGGGTACAGGTAGTAGCTATTGGGAATGGAACAGCCACTCGTGAGTCTCAGGAGTTTGTGGCTGCTTGTATCGAAAAATACAATTTGGATATAGAGTATACTGTGGTATCCGAAGCGGGAGCTTCTGTGTACAGTGCTAGTCAGCTCGCGCAGTCAGAGTACCCAGATCTCGATGTAACTATTCGCGGAGCTATTTCTATTGCCTATCGTCTACAAGATCCGATGGCAGCATTTGTGAAAATAGATCCCAAATCGTTGGGAGTGGGTCAGTACCAACATGATGTGGACCAGAAGCTTCTGTCGGACAAACTCGTGGACCGTGTAGAAGATGTGGTAAATCATGTAGGGGTGGATATCAATACATCATCATCGGTGCTGCTCAGTTATATTTCGGGCCTTAGTAAAAAAATTGCAGACAATATCGTGAGTTATCGGGAAGAGAATGGGCCATTTTTGTCTCGTGCGCAGATCAAAAAAGTAAAAGGTCTCGGACCAAAAGCTTTTGAACAAGCAGCTGGGTTCTTGCGTATCCGAAATGGAAAAGAAGAGCTAGACAACACAGGAGTACATCCAGAAAGTTATAGTTTAGCCAAGAAGATCAAAGAAATTCGCTCTACAGAAGAAGATTCAGAAAAAAGAAAAGAACTCATTCTTGCTTTGGCAGAGGAAATGGGGGTAGGGAGAGAGACAGTCAAAGATATTATTCATGAGCTGGACAAACCAGGATTCGATCCTCGACAAGACCTTCCAGATATTAGTTTTCGAAAAGAAATGGTGTCTATCGAAGATCTGACTGCTGGTATGAAAGTAGCTGGTACGGTTCGGAATATTACAGATTTTGGTGTGTTTATTGATATTGGTCTCAAAAATGATGGGTTTATCCATATTTCAAAAATATCAGAAAATAGAATAGGCCACCCCATAGAAGTGGTATCGGTAGGTCAACAGCTGACAGACATGACCGTCATCGAAGTGGATGTAGAACGAGGAAAAGTATCTCTTTCTCTTGTTTCATCTTAGTAGAATATTTTTTAGTTTGTGTAAAGAGAGAATTCTGGAGAATTCTCTCTTTTTTTGTTACTATTTTGTTAACACGTATAGGTTGCATATAAAACAAAAACAAAAACTCATGAACACAAAAATAGCTCATAAAACCAGCTTACATTCTGATATATCGTATCGTATTTTGGTAGCTTCTCGCTATGCATCTATTGCCAAGAAAGTACAATGAGTACTTTCGGTGTTTTTGCTGTCTTTTCTTTTGCTGGGGTCTGTTTATCCGAGTATGGCTTTGGAAGCGGGAGATGACTCTGGTCTGACAAAAGAACAGAAAATAGAGAAACAGGTCGAAAGGCTTCGTGAGATTCAAGAAGAAAAGAAAAAACTCTCTGAGTACAAATCATATATTTCAGATATGGCCGATTCGGCTGTAGAGTTTGGAGCGCTCTCTGCACAATATGAAAAAGAAAGAAGTGTAAGCTCGGAAGATGCCAAGACACTGAAAGAACGTATCGCTCTGATCCAGGAAGAAAAACACGGTTTAGAATCTTCTATTTCTGCTATCGATCAGCAAGTAGTATTGGTACAAGAGAATATTTCTGATATTCAAGAGGTGATTGATCAAGAGAATATCAAATTGCAAAAACAAAAAACAGTACTAGAGCAGATCATGCGACATTTGTATGGGCAAGGGAATCTTTCTATTGTCGAGGTTCTTCTCAAAAACAATACTTTTGGAGAAGCTCTGCGTGAAACAAAAAACTTCACTTTGTTGGAACACGAAGCACAAAAAGTATTTCGTCTGATCCGTGAGACCGAACGTGTACTACAAGACCATAGAGACCAACTAGCAACCAAAGAAAAGCAGCTTGTGATGTATATAGGAGAGCTCGAAGAAGAAAAGCAAGAGCTCGAAGAGGTGATAGAAGGAGAGAGAAAACTCCTGGCTATTACCTATGGAAAAGAAGCAAAATATACACAATTGTTAGTCCAAGCCAAACGCGCGCAAAAAGAGCTCAAAGAAGAAATGGAATCTATGGAAATTTCTTTTGATCAGCTCAAACAGCAGCTCGATTCTGAGCAAGCCAAACTTCTTTCAAAGAAAAGCTTCCAAGCTGAAGATTTACAATTTATCTGGCCAGTGTCAGCGAACAGAGGTCTGACTGCATATTTTCATCAGCAATCGTATCGTGCAAGATGGGGATTTACTCATAACGCTATCGATATCAAAGCCTATCAGGGAACACAAGTCGTAGCACCATCGTATGGGTATGTATACGCTGTCAAAGACAACGGGTATGGGTATAGCTCTCTGGTGATAGCACATAGCAACAGGGTGTTTACTGTGTATGGGCATATGTCAGGGTTCAATGTGAAAGAAGGTGATATTGTACAACAGGGTGACTTGGTAGGTTGGTCTGGTGGTATGCCAGGGACTCGTGGAGCAGGACCGTATACAACCGGGCCTCATATGCATTTCGAACTCTGGGAAGATGGAAAACCAGTAGATCCTCTCACTCATATGGATCTGACACAACTCCCGATAGAATATGTTCCAGGAAAATATCTGCCAAAGCTGGCAGAGCAGCTGAATTTATAATATTACAATTTGTATAGTATGATCGCAAAAGCATTTGTTTGGATCGTGTTGGTTATCATGATTGTTACTACTGTTGGTATGGCATTCATATAATATATATTGAAAAAAATGTATTTTTCTGATATAATACGCTGAAGACTTTTCTTCAGCGTATTATTTTATTATATCTACCGATAAGAGAATTATGTTTGAAATCTATACTATTGCGTACGCTGCCAAGTCGGCAGATGAAAATGCAAATCTTGCAGTCAATGAAACCGCAGCAGGGCTGACCAATTTTGCTACCACTATCTGGGATGGGATTCCGTATTTTATAGCAGCGGTTATTGTTATTGTGATTTCTTATTTTCTTGCGAAAAAAGCGAGAAACTCAGCCGAAGACCTGCTTCTTCGAACATCGTCACATGCATCAGGGGCTATGTCTTTGGTAGGGAAAACAGCATTTTCTGCGGTGTTTATATCAGGGGTGATGACGGCTCTCAATATTCTTAATGTTGACCTGACACTTATCATGTCAGCGATTGGGTTTGGTCTCGGGTTTGCTATCAAAGATATTATATTCAACTATCTTGCAGGGCTCTTTATTATTTTTACGAGTCCATTTGATATTGGAGATGTGGTAAAAGTGGGCGACGATCTGGGAACGGTCAAATCTATTGAGTCACGAAGTGTTATTCTTCGTACTTTGGATGGACAAAAACTGGTGATTTCCAATGCGGATATGTTCAACTCTCGTCTGACTAATTATTCGAGCTATCCAGAACGTCGTGTCGAGGTAGTGGTCGGTGTGGATTATGATACCGATCTCGAACAAGCTATGAATATCCTCAATGCAATTGTAGCCAAAGATGAACATATTCTCAAAAAACCACTTCCTGCAGTTATTCTCACTTCTTTCAATGACTCGAGTATAGATTTCTCTGTGAAATTCTGGGTCGATATCGAAGAAAATTGGATGGAAGCCAAATCAGTAGTAATCTCTCGTATCAAAGAAGCATTCGATGTACATAATATCAATATTCCATATCCAATTCAGACATTGGTATCCAAGGATGCGTCTGCTGTAGCACTCCAGATGATGACAGCAGAAGAATTGCAGTCGCAGAAAGACGCAATTGCAAAAAATGCAGAAGTCACTGGTGATGTTTTTGATTCGGGAAATAGTGTGGATTATTCTTCGATTCGTCTGACACATGATGCCATGAAAGAGCTAGAACAAAAAGGCCGTGAAAAGAGAGCCAAACAAGAACTTGAAAAAACACCCGAAGCAAAACCTACACCAAAACCAGACACTGATATTCCAGTAGTTTTGGAAACGAAAGAACCGGTAAAAGAGGAGAAACCAGCGATTAAGAAAAAAGAAGAAGTGTTAGTCCAAGAAGATGGATTGGATGATGACCCTGTAGTACGAACACAGAAAAAAGAAAAAGCATCAGAATCAGGAGACCCATTTGAAGAAGTACAGAGTAAAGATAGACTCGTTCTGTAAAAACCAAAAGACCTCAATTGAGGTCTTTTTTGTTTGAATTTTTTCTGATTTTCTGATAATATAGTAACTGAATAAAAGCTTGGACACTCTTATTCAATATCTTGCGTTTTTTGCGTGCTCGTTTTTTGCGTATACATGGAAAAAATCACAAATTGTGTGCAATTTCTTGCAAAAAGTGTATTTCATATACAGGAGGTAATGTAGACTGTATATGAAACAGGAAGAAAAGACCAAATCTCTGGTTTATTCTGCTACTTTGATCGTTCTTTCTTCATTGAAATCACTTTTTGGGATTTTGTGATGTGTACGTAAGATACCAGAATACTAAGTGTGTCCAAGCCTCCAGAGGTTTGGTCTTTTTTGCGTCCAAATTTCTGGGTCGTTTGTTCCTATGTCCTCTTTTTCTCTTACTTCTGTATACCAAGCGTAAACAGAATATGGCGTCCAAACCAGTGAAAAAGAGGATGTGAGAGCAAATGATATATTCTGTTTATTCCTATATCTTCTCTTCCTATGATTTGTATTTACGCAAGTAGAATACAGAGCATTCATGCTCACGAGTCGCCAAACTCCTGGGAAGAGGGGATGTATGAGTAAATAATAGAAATATGAGTGTATATCTCTTTCTCCTTTTCTGTAATTTTCTTGTGATTGGAAACAACGTAAGAAATAACAGCGGCCAAGCTCTATAGAAAAGGGGAATGAAATGTATATTCAAAAAAATAGTAGTGTATGCTGAACGTAACATATTAAGGTAGAATAATGTTGTTAAACCTTATTCCTAAGTCATTATCCTACCAAAAATATGCTAACAAAAATAATTACAAAAAGCGAACAAGAAACAAGAA
>JAYELJ010000105.1:0-7900 GCA_034717395.1 Patescibacteria group bacterium | reverse complement strand
GAATATCCAAAAGCAGGGGATTCTTCCAGGGATCCGGGGTACCGATGGTTCGTTTTACGATCGCGGGGACTACGCGCTCTTATGGTCGTCTGCTGAGTCGTCTACTTCTGCTTGGTACCGTTTCTTCTATTCGGGTTATTCGACGGTCTACCGCTATACGAACGATAAGTTGTACGGGTTTTCGGTTCGCTGCCTGAAAGACTAATCAAGCGCGTAGCGCGTCTTGTTCACTTTGACTATTTGTCATTTTCTCAGATGCATGATTGCATCTGAGATTTTTTTGCGATTTTTTAGTGGGTGAGGTAGGATACACGTAGTTATGTCACAAATAGAAATACAAGATATCGGCACAGTATTATTTCAGAGTGAGACGGGGGCTATAGAGCTTCGGTCTGATTTTGATTCTGAAAATATTTGGGCATCTCAAAAGCATTAAGTTTGTTATCATAACTACATCAGATCTCTTCTCTTTCGTCATCTCGACCGTAGTGATAACGGAGTGGAGAGATCTTTTTACGAATAAACCTTGTTATATCAGCTTATCTTATGTTTTATTATATCTATATCGTAGGAAGTTTTTCATGAGTACTCTATGTTGGTGTTACAAATAATTTGTATAGGAGAGTTTGCGAGCATAAGTCATGAACGATACAAGGGTTCACTCAAAAATATAAATGTACTAGACTGTTATATTTTGAAAAATATGATACAGCATATGATGCTATCAATAGGGAGAAGCAGCTAAAGAAATGGTGACGAAAGAAAAAGAGCGAATAATCTGACTGATTTTACTTCTACTTAAATAAAAATAATTTATATTTTCTATGAAACTTTCTGTTCGTGTTACCGGTCCAGCAGGGCTCGGGGTCAATTCATTGGCACATATTATTGGGAGTATAACAGCCAAGCTGGGATACTTTGTTCTTTCTGATCTCGAGTACGAATCTCGTATTAAAGGAGGAGTAAACTACTTTGATTTTCATATTTCAGATCAAGGAGAATATCTTTCAAAAAATGTAGATATTATTCTCGCTTTTGATAAGAACTCTCTTCTGCAACAAATCCCATTCCTCAAATCACAGGGAGTGGTTATTGCCAACACTCGTGTCCTCAAGATGTGTAAAAAAGACCTCGAAACACGTGAGGATATACAAACTATTGCACTAGAATCTCGTGAGAAATTCGATAATGTAGGACTCTTAGCTCTTTTTGGGAAGCTTACACAACTAGATATCAATCTCATTACAGAAGAGCTAGAAGATGTGTTTGCTAAAAAATGACAGGAAGTAGTGGATCATAATAAGAATATTGTGCAGGATATTTATACGCAAAGTCCCTCGTCTTTTTGTCATCCTGAACTAAATTCAGAATGACAAGGGTTGGAAAATTTGGTAGTTCTAAAAAAAGTAGGAGAATCAAGACAACTGATGTATGGGAACAAATCAGTGATCAAGGGTGCTATAGCATCAGATATGGAGTTTTATGCTGCATATCCAATGACACCCGCTTCAACATTGCTTTCAGAAGTGATTGCAGATGGGTCTATCCCTTATATCCAGCCAGAAGATGAAATAGCAGTAGCTATGGCGGGTCTCGGGTCAGCATTTACCGGAAAACGCACCATGGTCGGGACATCTGGTGGTGGTTTTGCACTCATGACAGAAGCTCTTAGTTATTCTGTTCAGGCAGAGATACCTCTGGTAGTAGCACTAAGTATGCGTTCTGGTCCATCTACAGGGACACCAACTTGTCACGAACAAGGAGATATCAATTTTGCTCTCAATCCAACATTTGGAGATTTTAATCATATAGTTCTGTGTCCAAGCTCGATCGAAGAAGGGTACCGTCTCGCAGGGCAAGCACTCAATCATGCAGATACCTACCAGCAGTTTGTTATGTTCCTGATCGATCGTCAGTTTTCTGAAGGATATACAGCCGTATCACAAGATCAGCTTGTAGGAGCTCCTGTACAGCGTGGGAAAATAGAATCTAATCCATCAGAGGACTATGCTCGCTACGCACTTACAGAGGACGGTATATCGCCTCGTGTGATGGTAGGAACAGAGAATGGAGACTTCATAGCTCCATCATATGAACATGATATATACGGAGCTACATCAGAAGATCAGTCAGTCAAAGTAGCAATGACAGAAAAACGTTTTCATAAACTCGATAATTTCTTTGAAAAAGAAGGGATCCAAGGGTATGAAGTGATCAATCCAGATGCAAAGAAAATGTTTGTTGTATTTAGTTTTACCACATATGTCGTAAAAGATTTCCTTCGAGATCATCCACAGTGGGGAGCTATCGTGGTGACCTACTTCAAACCACTCGATACGCGTATGAGATCAGTTATCGAAGGGCTGGATAGACTTGTGTTTGTAGAAAATAATATCTCGGGACAATTCGAAAACTATGTTCGTAAAGAACTTGCTCTCGATACTATTGCAACACTCTCTATTGATCATATCCGTAAATATGACAATATGCCGATCTATCGAGAAGATTTAGATAATAAAGCTGTATAAAAATATGAAAATAACCCCATTCAAAAATTATCGAAACACTTGGGTATTAGATTCTGGTGTAGAAGGTCCAACACTGGCGGTGTTTGGAGGAATTCATGGAGACGAATGAGCTGGTATTATTGCTATCAACAACTTTCTCTCTGAATATATCGATGGACAGCGTGATTTCAAACGAGGAAAAGTTATTCTTGCATATGGAAATGAAAAAGCAATGGAAGCCAATACTCGATCATATAGAGGATATAACCTGAATCGTTTGTTTACAGAGGAATATCTTAACTCTGGTTCGAAAGAGTATGCTATTCAACGAGCAATAGACCTTTCAGAAATTATGGATGAAGCTGATTATTTACTAGATATTCACTCAACATCAGGTCCAACAGTTCCTTTTATCTTTTCTGAAAATAGAGAGAGGAATTTAGAAATAGTTTCAAATTTGGGTATTCCTCATGTGATTATTGGTTGGAATGAAGTAGCAGGGGATGTCTTAGCTGGTGACACAGAGACATATATGAATTCTCTTGGAAAACCAGGTTTCACTCTAGAGGCAGGAAGCCATCTCGATTCTGGCGCTGCTGATATAGCTTACGAAGTACTCCATAACTATCTCGCCCATCTCAAGATAATCAAGAAGAAAACAAGAAAAGATCCTCCATCTATACAAAAAGTATCGATGTATAAGGTTATTACCACTGCATCTGGGGTATTCCAATTTGAAAAGAAATTTCCTAATTTTCATCCAATACAAAAAGGAGACCTTATAGGATATGAGGGAAAAGAAAAAAATCCACTTCTAGCAGAAGAAGATTTTATTATGCTTCTTCCAAATATGTGAGAACTTCATAAAGGAGGAGAGATATTTTATTATGGGAAATCAGTATAAATCACTCATTTATAATTATTCATTCATTACATGAGAAATAATCTAAACAAAATACAATGGTGTCCTGGATGTGGAGATTATCTGATCCAGATGGCTATCACACAGGCATTTGCTGAGCTTCAAATTGCTTCTCACCAGAGAGTAATCTGTTCTGGTGTGGGGTGTGCAGGGAAAATGTCTCATTATATCGATGGATACGCAGCAGAGACACTACACGGTCGAAGTGTTCCTTTTGCAACTGGAGTCAAAATGGCAAATCCAGAGCTTACAGTACTCGCTGTTGGGGGAGATGGTGATGGTCTTGGTATTGGTCTCGGGCATTTTATGCATGCTTGTAAACGTGATCTTGATATTACTTACATTATTTGTAATAACGAAAACTATGGTCTTACAACAGGGCAGTCATCGCCTACTACACCAGTAGGAGCGAAAACAAAGACACATCCAACCGGAAATACCAATGATCCTATGGATCCTATTACTTTGGCGCAGGCTTCAGGTGCATGATTGGCTCAGTCTGTGGATGGGTCAGATCTTGCTGCTCTTACGCAGGCGATCAAGGAGGCTGTTACGCATCCAGGTTTTGCTTTTCTGAATATTATTCAGGCATGTCCAAGTTTCAAACGTTGGTAATAAAAAGATCTATCCATATAAATGGATAGATTTTATTTATGCTTTGTTTACAATCCTTTTCTCAGAAGGATCATAAAATTTTGAATTTATGATCACACCACCATAGATAGCCTGGTTCATTTCATCATCATCGATATCGTCTAGAGTAGTATACAGATGTCGAATCTTTTGGATTCTATCTATCGATTTTTTGAGTTTTTTATTCAATCTCCTAATCTCCAGTTGATCAGGAGTGTTCTCTTTTTCTATATTAAGTAATACAGAGTTAATATCCTCTTCTTCTGGAATTTGTCCCATAGTCTCTTCTTGTTGTAGTATCTGTGATCGCATCAAAGATTGTCTACTATGTAGCTGCTGAGCAAAATTTCCTCTTTCCTTATCTATACTATCTATAATCTTATCCAGACAATGAAGTATAAGAATATGAGAAAAACTACTATTTGCAATAGTTTGTGCTTGTATTTGAGCTATTATATTCTCAAAATTTCCGTTCACTGCTATATCAGTCTCATTCTTAATTTCCAATCCAATTAATCGGATTGCCAGTTCTCTATGTTTTGCACTTTTAAAGAATCTTTCTCTCGTGTTTCGAGATTTTTTAATGCTTTCTAGCAAATGCTTGATAGGATCATCAGGCGCCTCTTCCTTTGGTGTCTGCTTTTCTAATTGTATATTATTGGAATCCGAGAATATATAATTCCCATTTCCAGATACAATAGCGAAGATGAGCCTTCCTGGGTAACGTAATACTTGTAATACCTTGTTCATAAATATCTCCTTTTTCTCTTGTATTATTTATATATTTACATAAGATATTTTAATTGTCAATCTATTTTAAAATATAAATGATATAGGTAGAACTAACAAGGAATATGATGATATACTCTGCTGTATGCCCCGTACGTATTCGGGAAAATTTTGGAAGGGGAGAGAAATTATACCATTTGTTTTTCCAAGAAGTAGGAAAGAGTGGAATTCCAGCTTTTGTTAGGCTATCTGCAAACATATGGCTGTATATACCAAGGAAAAATGCCCAGTCATATAGTGAGATATCTGTATCAAGAAAAAGATATCCAAGCCCTGCCCATAGAGGAGTTGAATGAAAAAATTTCCGATGGCCAAATGTTCTTTTTATCCAGTTTGACAGTCATGAAAAAGGTCTATTTGCAAATCGAGCGATCGGATTCCAGATAATTCGAGGAAAGTAATATATCGTATGAGCAAGGAATCATTTCTCGGAAAAGATAGGTAACTGAAAGACACCCAATTTGCTGATACGGGATTTCTCTGCATCGAGGTCTAGAAAAAGAGCTCCTAGAAGGGTTATAGGAAGGAGTTGAAAGAAGAGTAACAGATCTGGGTTGTTTTCTGCTACAAAAGGGAAGTACCCTTGAAAGGCAAAGAGGAATGCATGAAGGAATAGAGCTCCAGCTATCAAATGAGACGAAGAAGTCATAGAAAAAGTAAAAGATGAAAGATATTTTTGTATGTATTATATCATCTCTGTTTTCAAAAAAGAAATGCTTGTTTATTATAGGTATTTTTGGTAGTATTTTTTGGCTTTTACAATATAAACCTGTCTTGTATGACATCAAGTATTTTATCAGAATTTCTGGATCTCATGTATACACATCCAGAAAAGAAAAAGCTACAAAAACGAATAAAGATACTCAAGGCCATTCATTGAGGAATGAAACAGAAAGATATTGTTTCTCAGTTACAGGTTTCTGAACATACAGTGTGTCGTATGCGTACTATTTATCGACATATGTCAGATAATCTCAAATCACATCTATTGAAATAAATAATTGCCGTTCCATATATGAAATTCCCAGCAATCCCTGTATCCGATATTATTGTATTTGAAGAAATGCAGATTTCACTCATGGTAGTGAGTTCCGCTCTTTTCCCATTGGTAACCAAGATCAAAGAAGACAAACATCCTGTTGTGCTTCTCTTTCGTAAAGGGAATATACAAGCAAGCCAATCTATCGAAGATTTCGACTATCATACAACATCTGCTTTGGTACAGATCCAAGATGTATTTTTAGAGTGAGAAAAAGTAAAAATTATTGTTCGAGGGATAGGTCGTGTAGAGGTGGGGACTATTACCAATTATTTGCCAATGCTCGAAGTAGAAGCCAAGAAAAAACCAGTAGGAATGGGTGATCCAGTAATAGTGGCTCAGTATACACACGAATTGACAGAGCTGATGATTGAAATGGCTTCTCTCAATAATGAATGAGATATGGATGCTTTGATCCCTCAATTACAAAATAGTGCCTCTCCTTGGAGTTTCTTTGAACAGTTGGTTCGTTTCTCTTTTCTTCCAATCTCAGAACTCAAAAACCTCATAGACCTTGATACCCTGGAGTCTCGCTTCGAGTATCTTGTAGATTATTTTGAAAAAGAAATGGCAAAATCAGATCTCAAGCAGGAAGTGAAAAATAAACTCAATAAAAAACTTTCAGACCAGGAAAAACGTTTTCTTCTTCGCGAAGAAATGAAAATTATAGAAAAAGAACTGGATAAACTGAAAAAAGAACGAAGTAAAAGAGGAGAGGACCCTTCGGATAACGAAATGGATGAAGAGTCTATGAATGAAGGGAATCAGGATATCAAAGATTTTAAAAAGCGTATCAAAAAAACGGAGTATCCAGAAGAAGTATTGAAAATTTTGGATAAAGAAATGGAACGTCTCCGTCGTATGCATCCATCTTCTCCAGAATCTGCTCAGACTCGAGATTACATCGAATGGCTTTTGGATCTTCCTTGGAATATTTCCACAAAAGATAAAATAGATTTATCAAAAGCGAAAGATATACTCGAATCTCAACACTATGGTCTCGAAGAAGTGAAAACACGTATATTGGAATACCTTGCTGTGTGTAAACTCAAGAAAGATATTCATGGTCAGGTACTGTGCTTTGTTGGGCCTCCTGGGACAGGGAAAACATCTATAGGGAAAAGTATAGCAGAGTCTATGAATCGAGAGTTTGTGCATTTTTCTCTTGGTGGTATGAGAGATGAAGCAGAAATCCGTGGACATCGTCGAACCTATGTGGGTTCTATGCCAGGTCGTATTGTACAACGACTCAAACGTGTAGGAGTCAACAATCCAGTATTTATGCTCGATGAGATCGATAAGATCGGAAAAGATTTCAAATGAGATCCTGCATCTGCTCTGCTCGAAGTACTGGATCCATCACAAAATACCGATTTTAACGACCATTATATCGATACACCTGTAGATCTGAGTAAGTGTGTCTTTCTCACAACTGCTAATAGCCTCTCAGAGATACCTGAAGCACTCTTAGACCGTATGGAAGTAGTAGAGATGGGTGGATATACCGAAGCAGAGAAACTCAACATTGTACGCAAGTTTCTCCTTCCAAAACAAGAGGAAGAAAATGGTCTCAAAAAAGGGTTTCTTGATGTGTCCGATGAAGATATTATGTATCTCATACGTCACTATACTCGTGAAGCAGGTCTTCGTAATTTGGAACGTAAGATAGCATCGGTATGTAGAAAAGTCACAACAGAGATTGTAGAAAAAACAAGAGATAAAAAACACAACACGATATCTCAAAAAGATATTGTAGAATTTCTTGGCCCAGAAGTATATTCAGATGATGCTTTCAATCAACAAGATGAAATTGGGATTTCTACTGGTCTCGGATGGTCTCCATCGGGAGGTTCAACATTGCTTCTCGAAACGGTTATGATGAAAGGAAAAGGAAACCTTAAACTGACAGGGAAGCTCGGAGATGTTATGAAAGAATCAGCAGAAACAGCTTTTTCATATATCAAAGCACATGCAAATAAATATGATATAGATGAATCATTATTTGAGAAC
>JAYELJ010000104.1:0-8134 GCA_034717395.1 Patescibacteria group bacterium | reverse complement strand
GAAAGCTCTGCTCCAATACCAAAAAACTCGCCATTTACTGCTACTTCAAAATCTTCTAGTTCTTGTGGAGGAAAAAATGATGTATGAGGATCTCCCAAAGCACCGACCAATCCACCAATAAGAGAATATTCCATATCTTTTGCTTCTGGAACATCATGTGTATAGAAATTGTCTTCGATAGTTTCGACCATCAACTCCAGTGACTCCATTGGTATTTCTTTTCCAAGAAGAGAAATACTTGCTTCATTATAACTATAGTATTTTCCTATATAGAGCCCTCCAGTAAATGTTACACAAGGAATGAGGGCGACAGAAAGAGTCTTCAAATATGACATAAAATAACAATCAAATAGTAAACGGTGAGTAAACAAGTATATTTTGCATAATTTTCTCAGAAAAAGCGAGAGGAATTTTAATTTTCAACTTGCTATTTAGAGCGTAAATTTATAGAGTAATACACGAAATTCCTCTGACAATAACCCCTACTACTATCACTCGGCCGGTATCTATAAATAGCGCAAAAACACAACACAGAAACCAGCTAAAAGCCAAATACGCTCAGAAAAAAAACATTAGCCAAAAGAAAAGCTCCGGTTTTCGCAAGATACTTATATCCTTTTTTACACTCTATGTGATCTATATAGGTATCGGGTTTGTACAATCTGGAATCAATACACTCAGAGAATTTGATGCTCTCGATTTTATATGGAATCTTGGTTCCGATATAGATATCAACAACGAAAAAACGAATATACTCCTCCTTGGTTATGGGTGAGGAAGCAAACATGATGGTTCTGATCTCACAGATACTATTATCATTGCTTCTATTCACCACCAATACAATACCGTCTCACTCCTTTCAATCCCTCGAGATCTCTATGTAGTCACAAAAGATGGGTACGGGACCAAGATCAACGCTCTCTATAGAGCACATAGAAAACTCGGTGATGCTCAAGCGAAAAAAGTACTCATAACAGAAGTAGAAGAAATTATTAATGAACCTATTCATTACAACGTAATGGTTGATTTCAATGGATTTGCTGCCTTTGTAGATGCTCTTGGAGGAGTAGAAATCAATGTAGAAAATTCTTTTGTAGATCACTACTACCCAACAGCAGACAAAGGCTGGGAGTCGATTCAATTCGAAAAAGGGTTGCAAATCATGGACGGAACGAAAGCTCTCAAATACGCTCGAAGCCGTCATGCAGAAGGATTTGAATGATCTGACTTTGCTCGTGGTATACGTCAGCAAAATGTACTGAGAGGTATTCAACAAACACTTTTGGGAGAAGGGATTCTCTACAACCCAGAAAAAATCAAAGAAATATACGAACTCGCAAACACCTACATAGATACCGATGTAAGTCTCTCGGAGATTATATCTCTTGGAAAAGTAGCCAAACATATGACACAAGATTCCGTCTTGAGCCATACACTGACCGATGGATATGATGGATTCCTCTATAGCCCAGATATGTCTCTAACAAACGGACGATATGTTCTCAAGCCTATTGGAAATGACTATGACGATATCCACCAATTTGTCTCTATCATATTTGGCAATCCTCTGGTATTTCAAGAAGAAGCCAAGATTGAGCTACTCAATGGAACATCTTCTGCTGGCCTGGCTGGTTCATGCAAAGAAGTATTCAATAAGTACGGAATAGATGTATACAAAATAGGAAATACAGAGAAAAAACTAGAATACAACGAAACATGGATCCATGATCATAGCGCTCATGAATTCCCAAACACTATGGCGATATTGCCACAGATGGTTGGTGGTATAGAAGTACAAGGAACCTATCAAGTAAAACCAACGAAAGCTGATATCACTGTGATTCTTGGGAAAGATCAAGCTTGTGTAGATGTTTTCCTGGATAATTAAAAATAAAACAGATGCAAATATTTGCATCTGTTTTTGTATATTCTATTTATTTATCTGATGTATTTTCAAATCCAAAATCAAACGCTCGAAACAGAGAAGCTTCCATGAGCTGACCCATATCGATTTCTGATAGATTCGTATGAATCCCATGGACTGTATCATCAATAACTTCCTCGATGGGATAACGAACTTCTTTCAAAGATACTTGCTCCATCACCCTTCCTGCAACATCAGACCAAGCAAGAGTAAGATACCAAGGAGCAATAAACAAGAGTACCAAGCTGAAAATAGTCATATATTTACTTCCTTTGTGTATCCAAAGTTTTACCCTTCTGGGTATACGTGTATGCTTATGAGTGGTTACAAAGAAAAACTTAGCGAGGTATTCGAACAATATCAAACGAGGAATACTCCGAGCAATACCAGCAATCCGAACCGTAACACTTTCGAACCAATATCCAGCTCCCCCTACAGCAAATGGAACTCCATGCATGTACACAGCAAGAACGAGGGATAATGCTATAAATGCAAAATCGAGCACTAGTTCATCAAATCATTTTTTCATACTTCTTATCCAACCCTGACCGAGAATACGACCTCTTGCTATCTCTAAAACATAATGCAACAAGACCAAAACAATAAACCACCCCAGACTATACATCAAAGACAGGAATAAGGTTGCACCAATAAAACTCACCTGGAACCAAGCCATTTCATCATGATTGATAATAAAATGACGAATATCTTCTTTGTGTATCCCTCGGATCAGCACTTGTAATGTTCCATATGTAAAGTCAAATAAACCAAAAAATACAGAAAAGACTTGGTTGATAAGACCCAGTATAAAAGTAAAAATATTCACAGGAGTTTTTACCGGTATTTTATTTTGTTTTTCAGACATATCAGGCTATTATATCAGAAATCACTCTGTTTTTAAAGTAGTTTTTAATATTTATTAGCCATGCATCGTTTTTATATTCCGGATATATCCAAAGAAACCACGCTCTCTTTGGACAAAAACTACCCTATTTTTCATCAACTTAAAAATGTACTGAGAATCAAGGAATGACAACAGATCAGTATATTCAACGGAAAAGAAAACACTGATTATGTATACCAATGTACACATGTTGAAAAAAAAGAAATAGAATTAGAACAAAAAGAAGAAATACATAAAACAATACCAAATATTCCAGAAATCATACTGCACCAATCCCTCCCCAAGAAACGAGAAAAATTCGAATGGGTAGTAGAAAAAGCTACAGAATTATGAGTTTCTCAAATATATCCAATACAAACCAAACGAACAGAAATTTCAGAGCTCAAACGCAGTGATCGGCTCACTCACATAGCAATAGAAGCCAGTGAACAATCCGAACGAAATACCGTACCAGAAATCCATAGCCAAGTGGAAGTGATAGATCGTAATTATAACTTCCCCAAGCAAAGTATTGTATTCTACGGAAGAGATATTCATCAGACATGGAAGCAGGTTCGTTCTCAACTGGATATGAGTACCCCTATACATATATTTATCGGGCCAGAATGAGGCTGGGATCCAGAAGAAATAGAATGGATTAAAGACAACAAAAACGTACAAATCTGCTTGCTCGGATCTACTATACTCCGAACAGAAACCGCTGCTATATCATCAATATCTAGCCTTTTATACTAAAACTATGACACTAAAAAAAAATCAACACCTCGAAGTAACAATAGAATCTGTCGCATATAAAGGGGTTGGGATCGCTCGACATGAAGGACAAGTAATATTTGTTCCCAGAACTATCCCAGGGCAAGTACTCCGTGTACAGGTTTCAAAAATCAAAAAGAACTATGCCGAAGCCAAAATATTGGAAGTGCTCAAAAAAGCAGATAATGAAATAGATCCGATCTGTCCTCATTTCGAAGAATGTGGAGGGTGTACTTGGCAGCATGTTTCTTACCAAGATCAACTTGGGTTCAAACAAAATATTATCCTCGATTCACTTCGTGGGATCCAAAGAACAACAGAAACTCCCCTTCCTGTACAGGATATTATCGCATCACCTCTGCAAACACACTACCGAAATAAAGTAGAATTTGGGTTTGGGGAAGATGGGAAGATAGGATTCAACTACCGTGGAAGTTTTTGGAATGTGATCCCTATGACTACCTGTCATATCGCTACCAAAGAAATGAACACTATCCGTGAAATAACGAAAACTATCTGGAACGAGCAGTTCTCTGATATCCCAAAATACCACAAAAATCGTCACAGTGGACTTCTTCGTTTTTTACAAATCCGTCATGCATACAACAACGACGATATTCTTGTGAACCTCGTCCACAGTAGCCAAACTGATACCGATATCATCCTGGGACCAAAAGGTGAAACACATACTGTTCAAGTAACAAAAGAGCATTTTGATAATTTCATAGCCGCCCTGACTGAAGCATACAAACAACACAATCCAAATATCAATTTTTGTACTACAAGAAATGATAACCTATCGGATGCCCCAGCCAATGCTACTGGACTCGAAACAGTCGTTCATCTTGGAAAAGATCATATTTTTGAAACCCTCGGAGATAAAACATACAAAATCTCTGTATTTTCATTTTTCCAAACAAACTCAATTGGAGCAGAAGTTCTTTATGATACAGTAAAAAAATATGCTCTCGATATACTCAAAACCAAAGAGAAATCATCAGACCTTCGTGTCCTAGATCTATTCTGTGGAACAGGAACGATTGGCCAGTACCTGAGTGATATAGCCGGGTCTATTGTAGGGATAGATATCGAAAAATCTTCGATCAAAGATGCGTATATCAATGCAGACATCAATAATATTACCAATGTCGAGTATATCGACCAGGCAGCAGAAAAAGCAGTACAAGATATTCAAGATCCACACTTTGATCTTGCTATAGTCGATCCTCCACGAGCAGGAATACATCCAAAAGCCCTCAAATGGATTAGAGAAGAGCTCCAAACAGATACTATGATCTATGTATCCTGTAACCCAACTACCCTCTCGAGAGACCTCGAGAACCTTGGGGAAAACTGGGAGATCAAATCCATAACACCCGTTGACATGTTTCCTCAGACCTATCATGTAGAAACAGTGGTATTATTAGAGAAGAAAAAATAGTCCAACAAAAAACCAACCCACCTGGGTTGGTTTTTCTAAGAAATTCAAAGGTCTTTATTAAAATGTAAAATTACACGTTTATGAGCTCTTGGATCTCATTATTTATCTCATATACATACAATGGACTCAGCTCATCTGGTTTGTCTATCAGATCCATCAGTGCCTGACGAAGGAAGCCTGGCACAAGAGGGATATCAGCAAGCTCTGATCTATCAAACCATTGAATAGCATCGAGCTCGTAGGCATTGGATGCATCGTCAAAGTTCGCATTGATGAAATCATGATCATTAGATACCAAGAAATAATTCTCATGGATATGCACATCGGCAAATTTGAGCATCAGATCTGCACATGCTACAAAATGAGAAATCACAGGATCTACTCCAAGCTCCTCTTTACACTCACGACGCGCAGTCATGATCATAGACTCACCTACCTCTTGTTTCCCTCCTGGGAGATGCCAATATTTTACATTTCTATTTTTCACAAGAAGGACTTTCCCTCCATGAACAATAATAATTCGAGCAATATTACCTGTACGCATAATCGTATCTCAAAATTTAAAAATTAAAACTCAAAATATATAATATAGTGTATTCTATCACAATATCTCTCCATTTTCAATTGTAAACACTTGCAAATTCTCTGGGTCGAGCTTGGCTACCATATCTTGTTCTACAGTTGTAATAAAACTCTGACGAGTAGAAATAATATCTATCAGTCGTCTTTTTCTATTGTCATCGAGCTCTGAAAACACATCGTCCAATAAGAGAATAGGCGAAGTCCCTTTGACCTCTTCGATATAAACAATCTCTGTGTTTTTGAGAGCAAGAATCATACTACGGATCTCTCCTCTACTTCCTGTACTGGCAATATCCTGATTGCGAAGTTGAAAAATATAATCATCCCTATGAGGTCCGAGCCCAGTTGTTGCATTTTTGATATCAGATGACCTACGTTCTTGTAGTTTTTTCATAAACTCTTCGGCTGTTGTCTCTATATCCACATACGGTTTGATACTCGATTGGTATACAATACTCACTTCATCCTGATCTGTTCCTGCTAGCTGATGATAGACCGGTTGGATTTTTTCCACGAAAAAATCGAGCATTTTCTGTCTATGCCATACAATATACGCCCCACTTTTGACCAGCTCTGCATCCCAGTAATAGAGTTCATCTGGCTGAGAACGCTCCTGTAGAATATTGAGTAGAAGTTTATTACGAGCCTTGAGGATACGATTATAACGAGAAAGATGATTGAGGTATTCAGGATCGATCTGAGACAAGAGAATATCAAAATATTTACGACGCAAACCAGGAGAAAGTATCAGAAGATTCATATCGTTTGGCTCGAAAAGCACCACATGGAGATTCCCTATATATTCCAAAACTTTTTTCGGCTGATCATTCCATTTTATTATCTTTTTTACAGTTTTACCAGTCGCATCGAGAGCAAGAGAAACTCGGTTTACCTGCTCATCCAACATATATTCTAGCTGAATCTCACTTTTTTTGTTATCTGTTTTTGTATCCGATTGTTTGGCTATCATATCTGCCGCATCCGCTGTACGAAAAGATTTGGTCAATGAAGCTGCATAGATAGACTCCAGAAGATTTGTTTTCCCTTGGGCATTGTTTCCCAGGAAAATAGATATGTTTTTAGAAGGATCGAGCTTCAGAAACTGATCATTATAATTCCTATATTTTTGAAGATGGATTTTTTGAATTTGCATAAAAAAAGAGAGTAAAGGTAAGTTTTTTATTTTCTCAAGTTAATAATCCCACTCGGATACTCAAAGTCTTCTTCTTCAGGAATCTTAGTATTGTTTTCTACATGCCCAGAGTTCACTCTCTCTTCATCACCACCATCTCCATAATACTCATCATCATAGAGTTCAAATTTTTGTTTAGAATCTCTCGCTACCCGCATGATCTTTTGTGTGTACAGATCTGGTTTGGGTACATAGTCCAAGTCATAAGTGGTTTCATGACTGGCAGTACGTACTTCCAAAGTCCCGTATCGAAGCAAACTTCCCCAAAACCCAGAAACATGATTTTTTACATCAATAATATCATTGAGACTCGTTTCTTCTATCTGTCTTTTGAATAGCCCATCTTGATCTATATCCAACAACCTCTGATCGGTTACGATAATCATATCGAGATAATGATCAATAAAAAATCTCTGCACACTAAATACGGTCCAAGCAAGGATATGCATAAGTATAGCAAGAAGCAAATATACAAAAGAAGAAGAGAAAAACTCGAAATACAACATAGCCCAGACAAGAGCAAAAGAAAAGACAAAATAGAGAGTCACACGGAGAAATGCTCGTAACATCACAACCCAATGTTTTCTTACGACAAATTGTACTGTCTCATCGGCATGTTGCCCTGGAAAATTACCCAGCATAGCAAGATAAAAGATAAAAAGGTGAAAAGGGAACATAAGATACACATGTTTTTCATTGTGTTTCTTTCTTGGTACTTATATTATAGAAAAAAGAATTGAGAAACAAGCTCTCTCATCTGCGATCTACTATCTATCATCCCTCTTTATGGTTATTTACAAAAAACTCCTTCTCCTGTTTCTTACTTCTATCATAAGTCTCACAGCACTGATACTGGTGATCCAGAAAATGAGCCCATTTACTGGAAACCCTGAAGTATCCGTTACTATGTTTTATCTGACTCTTTTTGGATCTTGTGTAGGAATACTCAGCATTATTATTTATATATTCAAAACGATATTCCAATACCGACAAAACTACTACCAAGAGCTACAAAACGCTATCCGGCAAGGATCTCTCCTGTCTCTCATGGTGATCATCACATTGTATATCCAACACATTGGGATCATATCTTTCTGGACTGTCATCATACTGATCCCCCTGTTCCTTCTGATCGAATTGTATTTTATACGCCAAGAAGATGAGTAGAGATGAGAGATCTCGTATCTCTACCAATCAAAAAAGAACCCATCAGGAGGCTGTCTAAAAAATAACTGTTTTAGATATTGTTCTCGCAAGAAAAACCAAGGATTTATTCCTTGGTTTTTCTTGTTGTCAGATTTTGCACCTAAATTATCTATACAGCTTGGAATTTGAGGA
>JAYELJ010000103.1:0-8196 GCA_034717395.1 Patescibacteria group bacterium | reverse complement strand
TGCAATGGATATGAGAATATCTACCCACAAATGACTCCGAATAGATAGGCTACAAAAACTTACGCTTTTGTGGCTGTATCTACGTAATATTTCTTAATTCCAGCACACATTTTTTTCCTTTAACCCAAAAAACATACAAAAAATAACCTCTCCGAAAGGAGGGGTTATTTTAAAAAGGTTCATTAATTTTCATTATATAAAAGGGTTTTCCATATCAAAACAGATTTTAGGTGTGTGATTGTTGATACGATCTTTTGATATGTTGTATTGAATACTGTATACCGCATCGATAGAATCAAATATGGCAGTACTCCAATCGAATCATAGTTTGTTCGATATTCATTGTACAGCTGATTCACTTGGTCACTCTATCTCGATCACAGGGTCAAGGAATGGCCACCAATCAATCATAATTTCGCAATCATCCAGGTGCCAAAGTTCACGTTTTGTTTCTTGTTGTGCTTTTTCTTTGGCTCCAATCGTAGCAAGAAATGCCACAGCCTGATCATAGCTGTCAACTTGCAGTTCTATTTCTTTTTGTCCATCTATAGAACCAGTATTTTCCATGATTTTTAGTGTCATGGTTATTTTTCATGATTCGTCTCGTACACGGAGAAATCCTCCTGCTATTTCATGACCTTCGGGAAAACTAAATACGGTTCTCTTTTGATTATATTGTTCTTTTTTGCATACTCATCCAAGTTGTAAAATGTGTTGTCTGATAGTATTGACATCTATGTTTGTAAACATGGCTTCGTACTCTATATTGGCAGTGTTTTGTGTCATATGAGTATATGTGGTTGAATAATCAATAAAGGTGTATAAAATAAATCTAAATATATTATTCCTGTTTTTCCTCCGATTTACAATATAAACTGCGATTCAAAAAATGCATCGCTTCATCTTGTGATTCTTATGGTATCTCCGTATAATTACCATACTTTATTTTACTACCCTGTGTATTTTTCCCAATGGATAAACAAATAATTCAAGCACGAACACTCAGTGGGTTTCGAGATTTGCTTCCTCAGGAAGCTTTGGCAAAAGAAGATATGATACGTACAGTATCAGATATTTTTCGTAGTTTTTCATTTGCTCCCATCGAAACACCACATCTTGAGTACGAAGAAACTCTTGTTGATATCAGTGAGGATGATGTACAAAAAGAAATGTATCGATTTGAGGACCATGGGGGGCGGAGAGTAGCTCTTCGTTTTGATCAGACACTTCCACTTGCACGGTATGTTGTGGAGCATAAGAATGATCTTGCTTTGCCTTTTCGTCGTTATGCGATTGGGAATGTATTTCGTGGAGAACGTCCACAGAAAGGTCGTTATCGTGAGTTTACTCAGTGTGATTTTGACTGTGTTGGAAGTGATAGTTCAGCAGTCGATGCAGAAGTTATCGCTATCACAGCTGCAGCAATTACAGTTCTTGGGATAAGTGATTTCACCATTGCTATTAGTAATAGAAAAATACTCAACGGGTATTTACAGACACTCCATCTCGAATCTCAAGCAGAATCAATTCTTCGTATTGTAGATAAAAAAGCCAAAATATCAGCAGAAGAATTTGAGAGACTTCTAACAGAGAACTGTAATGGTGATACTGCTCTGGCTCATGATATTGCACAATCTGTTTCTCTTTCATGGGAAGATATCCAGATGAAACAAGGGCACAATGATTTGCTAGACCAGGGGATCCAGGAGCTCGAACAGATCATATCTTTGCTTGCTGCTCTGGGAGTAGATGCAAAAAATTACACCATAGATCTTTCGATTGTACGTGGCCTGGGATACTACACAGGGATGGTTTTTGAAACAACACTAGATGCTCTCCCTAATTTTGGTTCGGTATGTTCTGGGGGGCGTTATGATACACTGACACAAAAATTTTCTAAAGAACTGACTCCCGCAACAGGAGCTGGTCTTTGATTAGATCGTCTCTTTGCTGCATTGCAAGAACTTGGTATCCTCAAACTCAGTAAAACACCAGCTCAGGTTTGTATACTCAATATGGATACTCGGTATGAGAAAGACATATATTCACTTTCATCTGAACTTCGATCACAATGAGTGCTTGTAGAAGTGTATCCAGAAGTAACAAAAATCCAGAAACAGTTCAAATATGCAAATAAAAAGGGATATCAATGGGTGATAATGATCGGGCAAAATGAACATGAACAAGGTGGATTTCTTCTGAAGAATATGACATCAGGAGAACAGATTCTCTGTCAAAATATTTCAGATTTGATATCTGCAATAGCAATCAGTACGTCATAGGATATTTCCTATGGCGTTTTTTATTTCCCAGGCGTATAATGAAGATAGGATAGATGTGCTTTCTATATCTATAATTTATTTCACATTTCTAACTGTTTTTGATTATTCTATGAAAATTCAAATACAAGATACGTCTTCGTATCAAATCACTACAAAAAATAATACAATTGCTCTGTATCCGAAAGAGGCGGTGAAAACAGAAAAAGCAGCAGTGATTCTCTCTGATACTGATCAATCATCTGATACATTTGTTTCCTACACTCCAGGAGAGTACGAGCTTTCTGGGGATATGATTCAAGGAATAGCAGGGAATGACAACTCCACAGTAATATATCGTTTGCAGGCAGAGGGGATGGTAGTAGCATTTCTTGGAAACCAAAAAGAAAAACTGACGGCAGACCAACTGGATACTCTTGGGAATATAGATATTCTGTTTCTTCCACTCCTCGAAGATATCAAAATAAGTCTTCATATTTTAGAACAAATAGAACCTCGTATGATCATCCCTGTTGGAGACCAAAATAGTCTTTCTGTATTTCTAGAGAGTTATAAAGCGTCATATGATGAGCCAAGCTCTTCTGTTTCTATATCAGAATCGAAACTTCCAATAGATAACACGAAATTGGTTATTCTCAAGAAATAATAGAAATATTTTCTTGAATTTCAAAACAGAGGGTATAATATGAGGTATGAGAAAGTTTATATCACTAAAAAACAAAAATTATGAAAGTACAAATGACTGTTCGCAATTTGACTCTTGAACATGAAACTCGTGAATATGTAGAAGATAAACTATCATCGGTACAAAAATATCTCGGAGCATTAGATGACTCATCATCATTGATGCATATCATGATCCGAAAACAAGATACCAAGTCAGTCTCTGATAAATATTTTTTAGAAGTACTACTTACTGTTGCGCATCACCCATCTGTATTTGCAGAAGTCTCAGATATCCGCCCAGAATCAGCTGCAGATGCATTACATGACAAACTCATGCAGCAAATTGAAAAACTCAAAAGAAGTCATAATAGAAAGCCAGCAGAGCTTCCATCAGACTATCTCGAAGTAGATGAATCTGCTCATGAGGGGGAACCTATTACCAAACGTAAACGTTTTTCAAAACTTCGTCCTATTACTGAGGAGACAGCAATCGAAAACATGGAAATGATCGGTCATGAATTCTATCTCTTTCTCAATAGCGAAACAAATCGTTTTTCTGTTGTGTACAAAAGAAAAGATGACGATTCGAATGATTCATATGGACTTATCGAGCCATTATATGATCTCAAAGATATTCAAGCATAAAAAAAGATTATAATTGTATATTTCTTTGTCAAAGTTTGCGAGCTTCCTTCACAATAGTTCCACTATTGATCAGTCCAGTTCTAAACTTTTCCTCGAACTATACTAATTATAATCTTTTTTCCTCTCATAAAACATCCCAGATTCAGTCTGGGGTGTTTTATTATCTCTTGGTATCCAAAAATTGTTGGAGGATCACGCAGGCAGCTACAGCATCTTTTTTGTCTTTATAGTTTTTAGATTTCTGACCTTGGTTTCTGAGTATATCAGCGGCTTCTTTCGAACTGAATCGTTCATCGATATAATGGATTATATAGCCCTTTTCTTTGAGTATATCAGCAAGCTGATAGGCATGAGTCATACGGATATTTTGTTCTGTTCCATAGAGTGATTTGGCAAGACCAAGAATGATCTGAGTGATATTTTCTTGTTTACAGAGTTTATCTATTTTCTCAGCAAGTTTTTCTTTATCATCTTCTCTCCAGGTATCCAGCGGTCGAGCAAGAATTCCCATGATATCAGAGATAGCAATTCCTGTTTTTTTGTCACCGTAATCAACTCAGAGAAATTTTTGCATAGAGAAAAGAGAAAAGAGAAAAGAAATATATTTGATGTTATTGTATAGGGAAGCAGAATTTTATGAAATAGATTTTGCGATTTAGGAGACTTTTACGTATTATGGATCTATGCAACGAATCAAAGTAGCTATAGCGCATGATTTTATCACAGGATATGGAGGAGCAGAGCGAGTGCTTGCTTCTTTTTTGCGTATGTATCCTGATGCAGATATTTATACACTTCTCTATGATAAAGAAAAAATGGCTTCTCTGACCTATGGTCATAGAGTATATACTTCGTATCTACAAAAACTTCCTGCCTTTCTTCGAAAGAGAAGTAAGTTTTTGCTCCCATTTTTTCCAAGAGCAGTAGAGGAGTGGGATTTTTCTGAATATGATTTGGTACTCAGTAGTAGCAACCCATTTGTAAAATCGATTCTCATTCGTCAGCCAACGAAGCATATCTGTTATATGCATGCTCCTATGCGATACGCTTGGGACTACACACATGAATATGCTCGTGAAAGTGGTATTACGGGAGGAGTGAAAAAATATATCTTGGGATCCTTGCTCAAAGATCTTCGTATTTGGGATGTTCTTTCTTCTGATCGCCAAGATGTATTATTAGCCAATTCACGAACAACACAGTCTCGTATCTCCAAATATTATCGTCGGGATTCTTACGTAGTTTATCCTCCTGTGGATGTAGAAAAATATAAATCGAGTCAGAGTGATGATGGGTATTTTTATATTATTTCTCGTTTGAGTCCCTATAAAAATATAGATGTCGCTATTCAAGTTTGTGAACAACTTGGTCTTCCTCTCAAGATAGCAGGAACAGGTCCAGATATGCAGCGACTCAAACAGCTATCAGGATCTAATACAGAATTCCTTGGTTTTGTGTCTGATATGGAATCAGTAGACCTGATGCAAAGGTCACGAGCGTTTATATTTCTTGCAGATGATGATTTTGGTATTGCTCCAGTAGAAGCAATGGCAGCAGGAAAACCAGTTCTGGCATGGAAACAAGGTGGAGTTTCGGAGACCGTGATAGAAGGAAAAACAGGTCTGTTTTGTAATGATATCTCGGTAGAATCTGTCAAAATGCTCATACAAAAATTTCTTTCACGAGAAGGGGATTTTGTGAGTGCTGATATTTCCCAGCATGCACAGCTGTTTTCTGAAAAACAGTTTCAAGATAGTATCAAAAAGCATACTAATGAAGTGGTTGACTTTTAGGAAGGCATCTGTAAAATAATTAATAGAAATATCAAGTAGATATGAGATTTATACAAGAAAGGGAGATATATGGCAGAAACAACACACAATGGTTTAGTAATAGATGGGAAAAGTAATGATTTAACAGAAGCTTTTTCTTCATTAGTAGCTATTCCTGTGCAACATTCACTTGAATCTTACACAGGGGATAATAGTATTGATGATATGTCTCAGTTATGTCAAAATGCTGAAGATATGAATCGAACATCTTCTCTCTTATCCAAGGAGAAGAAAACATCATAAAGGAGACTATGATGAAATATTTAAACACAGGTACAAATTTTTTGCAAAATGTAGCAAGAAAACTGGCAGAAACTCATCCAAATAAAGCGTCTGCTATTCAAAAAAGAGTAGATATTATACTGCCAGTACAAAGAGAAGAGAAAAAATTATTTCTTCCTCTCAAGCGTGCAGCGGGGGTATTGAAGAAAGCTCTTCAGATAATTCATAAATTTAATGTAGAATTAGACAGACCTGCTTCAAAAAGTAATGATTCATCAAAAAGATGGAATTCTATTCCACATGGTACCTATGCATAATTGCATAGGTTTTTTTATAGCTCCTTGTATTGCCTTTCTGCTATAGCTTATTTATACTCTGTATATATTTTATCTTTTAAAGAATATCCCCTGTGGCTTCTTTCCGTATTGCACAAATTAACGAAACTATCAAAAATGAACTTGGACCTATTCTGCTACAAGAAATAGAAGAATCTCCGCTGGGTCTCCTGACTATTACCAAAGTAGAAACATCTCCAGATATGCGTCAGAGTACGGTTTGGGTATCTTTTTTGGAAAACAAAGACCATACATACAAGACCAATATTGAAAAACACCTCGGGCGTGCAGCTGGACATATTCGTCAGCAGCTGAGTAAAAGACTCACGATGAAACGTCTTCCAAAACTCCATTTTAAAATAGATCATAGTGGGGAGTATGCAGGAAATATCGACAGGCTTGTACAGCAGATAAAAAGAGAAACGGAATAATTTTATTTATTTTTACATTATTATAATTTTGAATCAGATTGAAATTCCTATAATATTATATTGTCTCAAATTCGATTACTTGATAGAAAGAGGTTATTGAGAAAAGTTCGCACCTTAGAATGACTATATTTTTCTGAGATCAAAGAGAAATTTAAACAATATTGTATATAAATATATATATAAAACGATCCCTCTATCTGCAGAAGCAAATAGAGGGTCTCGGAGGCCGAAGCCGTTTCGTATATGCAGTATATGTGAACTATTGATAAAAATCAAATATTTTAACTTATAGATTTATTCTTATGACAGATACAGAAAAAAGAATTGCGCAGAAGTGGACAGACTTGGGCGTATCAAAAACAAATATCGATTCAGATAAACCAAAATACTATTGTTTGGACATGTTTCCTTATCCTTCTGGGGAAGGTCTGCATGTAGGACACTGGCGTGGATATGTGCTTTCTGATGTCCATGCTCGCCAGAAAAAAATGTCAGGATACGAAGTTCTTCATCCTATGGGATTTGATGCTTTTGGTCTTCCAGCAGAAAACTATGCAATCCAGACGGGAGTACATCCGGCAGAGAGTACTATCGAATGTATGAAACGCTATCGTCCACAGCTCGATGATATAGGAACGGTGTTCGACTGGGACTATACACTCAATACTTGCGATCCAGACTATTACAAATGGACGCAGTGGCTGTTTTTGCAGCTCTATAAAAATGACCTCGCATACAAAAAGGAATCAGCGGTAAACTGGTGTCCAAGCTGTGCGACGGTGCTTGCAAATGAACAGGTAGTAGATAGCTGTTGTGATCGTTGTGATACACCAGTAGAGAAAAAAGATATGAACCAGTGGTTTTTTAAAATCACAGAATTTGCAGATGCACTTGTGGATGATGTAGAAAACTTAGACTGGCCAGAAAAAGTAAAAACCATGCAGAAAAACTGGATTAGTCGAAGCTATGGGACAGATATTGAATTTGAAATAGATACACAAAACCTTTGTCATCCTGAACTTGTTTCAGGATCTAATATCAAAGTCTTCACAACGCGTGTGGATACTATTTTTGGGTGTACCTATGTGGTGCTTGCTCCGGAGCATGAGCTCGTAGATAAGATCATAACAGCAGAACAAAAAGAAGCGGTAGAAGCGTATAAAGAAGCAACAAAAAATAAATCAGACCTTGATCGTCAGGTAGAAAAAGATAAGACAGGGGTATTTACAGGAGCATATGCGATCAACCCATTTACTGGAAAAGAAGTTCCCGTATGGATCGGGGACTATGTCCTTGCGAGTTATGGGACAGGAGCGGTTATGGCTGTTCCTGCTCATGACGAGCGTGATTATGAGTTTGCTAAGAAGTATGAGTTAGAGGTAGTTCAAAGTGTAAGTGCAAAGAAAGATTTCTCCACTACGGTCGAAATGACAGAATGTGCATATTGTGAGAAAGGGATATTGATAGACTCAGGTGAATTCACAGGAATGAAATCAGATGAGGCTATCACAGCGATGCAAGCTTGGCTTGAAGAAACAGGGAATGGAGCGAAGAAAAAACAATACAAACTTCGTGATTGGCTGATCTCTCGTCAGCGTTACTGGGGGTGTCCGATCCCAGTAGTATATTGTGATGACTGTGGTATTGTGCCTGTTCCAGAAGATCAACTGCCAGTAGAGCATCCTCGTGATGTAGAGTTTAGTTCAGAAGGAGGGAATCCACTGGCTCAGTCAGAAGATTTTGTACACTGTAGTTGTCCAAAATGTGGATCTGCTGCGAAGCGTGA
>JAYELJ010000102.1:0-8817 GCA_034717395.1 Patescibacteria group bacterium | reverse complement strand
TATTAGAAACAACCTCTATTTGAGCTAACCAAGAAGATATAGCACTTTCCATTCGTACATCAGCAACAAATTCTCCTGTTGTTTTATACACAAAAGGAAGTGTGCATTTTCCTCGAATACAGTCTATTTCGATTTCTTCATCTTCCCAACGATCTGGTTTGAAAAATACTTTTACATGCTCTCCAATATATTTCATATCATCCTCTATACGAAAAGAAAGAAGGTTGTCTTTTCCTGCTTCTATTTTTGGATCTTGTATCTCCATAGAAACATTAATCAGTGGTTTGAGCACTACTTTTTCTCCATTCTTTGAAAACACCATAGTAGACTTGTCTGCTAAAGCATAATTTACATATCCATAATATGGTAAATTTCCAACACCATATCCCTTGGTCATAACATCTTCTCGAATCGCATCTATCCATCGTGTTTGCACCCCTGAGATTTTTGACTTTTTCCCTCGTATTTCTTTCTCATCTGATTCTATTGTATATGATCTTGCAGCGATATATCGAGACCCAACCATCTGTTCTCCAGAAATATTTGTCTGATATTCACCAAGAGATTTTCCTGGCTTAGTTCCAGATGATACAATCACCCCATTTTCATCGACAACATCCTCTTGTGCAAACTGCTGAAAGCCTTGCTGAGCAAAATCTTCTGTCCCCAGAATAGAACCAGTCTCTGCTGCAGAGTGGATATACGAGTAATCATCCTGAAAAAATTCCTGTTGATACTCTTGGGTATTTGCTGATATATCGGATGACAAAGCCTCTGTCCCGCGACTTTCTTGAAGGTCTCTATCTAGATTGGTTTCTTGCTGTTCTATACTGGCCTGTTTCTCATCTGATTGTGTGTTGTCAGGAACAAGAAAAATTAAAAAGAGTCATATGACAAAAATAGCTCAAAATATTCAAGCTGTTGTTTTGTCCATATCTATAAATGCCCGATAAAACTCTTTCAGATTTTCCACTAAATTGGTATTACATTATTAAAAATCACTATTAGAAGAGGTCTCTGTAAGTGTTTCTGATTGAGGTACTTTTTCCAGAATAGTATTCACAAACGAATACGAACTAATGATAATCAAAAGTCCAACAAAAGTGGTAGCAATACTCTTTTTTACTTCTTCCAAATCCGCAGCACCAGTAAGAACCTTGACCCCCAGAAACACCAAATAGGTAAATGCAACAACCGCTACTAGTGTCAGCGCTATATTGATAAGTCCCAAGAAAAACCCATATGCATCCCCATCCGTATGAAGACCTCATACACCATCACCAACTGCCTGGATAGAATCTTCTGAAAGTCATTTTCCTGTAAGTACCGATGCTGCCTGCGCTTCCATTATTGTAAATATATTGAGCATATCAATTACATAACAAATTAAAATTATATTTCTCCTACGTATACCGGACTATCTGGCTGAAGATAATCAATCATAAATTCTGTAAATGAATAACTTATTATAATGATAACAAGCCCGAGTATATAACGAAAGATCTTTTGTCTTGACTCAGAAGTGTCTCATCGTGAAGCAATAATTGTTGCTCACTCTTTTATAACCATAACTGTAGCTACCAACCCTACAAAAGAAAGTATCCAACCAAGTGTCTCCATAAAAAACACATAGATATTGGTATCCACATCTGCCAAAGCAAATTCATCTACTACACCAATACGATCTGTCAATTCATCTTCAGCGTCAGCAGATGAAAGATCTATCCCCATAAGATCTTCTGTATCAAAAGCATGTTCCAAAGACTCAGGAGTAAAGCCTCCTTCAGAATAATTAGTATGAAAGCTTCTGCTTGAACCCCAAAGTTCATCTGCTTTGGAAACAGCATATGCTGTGCTATATAAAAGTGAATCGAACATAATGTTGTTTTATAAAATTTAAGAAGGAAGAACAAAGGCAACAATAGAATACGAAGCGATAATCACAATCATACCAATAAGAGCATTGAGTATTGTTTTCTTTCCTCATTCTGAATCTCCAACTAGATATTTGTACCCACCATAGATCGCCATAACCACAGACAGTACTGCAAGTATCTGAAGAGCAAAGTTGGTCATACCTACTATTTCATCTACCACAGAGTCAGCATTGGCACCATAATTTGTACCACCGACATCACCACCTTTGTTGTAAAAAGCTGCCACAATAGTATTCGCAAATACCATTACTAGAAGCCCAATCACGACATACTGAATAGTCTCTACTGCATTAGTACGAGCGTTATCATTCCCTGCAGACATCACCATACGAGCACCAGAAATAATGATAATCACCACTGCAAATGCTGCAATAATCTGTTCAAAGAATTTGATCCAATCAAAAAGTTTAGATTTAATATTCGTAGCTACTGCACTATCTTCCTTTAAGATATCATCTGCAGTACCTGGATTGGCAACAAAATTTTCGACCTTGGAAGTGTCACTCACTCACCAAAGAATCCCAACCAGAGGTTTGGCAATCAGAAGAATAATAAGACCCAAAACCACCCACAAAATAACTGTTTTGATCTTCGCTGCTTCTTCTGGACTCGCTGCGTAGAAAATAGTACGAATCCCATACCAGACAATCATCACTACCGCAATCACTGCAGAAATCATCATGAGAAAATCAATAATATTTCCAACAGTACCAGCAAGAGGTTCCGCAACTTTGGTAATCAACTTAGTCTTATCATCTACATCCGGATCAAATGGTTTTAGAAAATTACTAGAAGTTACTGTTCCATCAGCATCACTTATACCACCAAATACTGTATTCAATATTGGTTTGGCAAGAAGCAACACAGCAATCCCTACCATCACCCACACAAATACTGTTCCAATCTCTTTGGCTTTATCTGGAGTCCCAGCATAGAATATTGCTCGTATCCCATACCAAACCAACATAAATAATGCCAACACCCCACTCATAATAAGCAAAGCATTGATCACTGAGTTGATAATAGTCGCAATGCCTTTCGCTGCTTCCTTTGATCATTCTCCAGGATTTCCAAAAGTAATACCATTTGGATTTAAAGCTGCTGTTTTAACAGCCTCGCCTGTTTCTAACCCAAACGCACTCTTTTCTTCTGCCAATGTCGTCTGTGCAATATCTACGAGCCCCGACTGTGTGTATACCCAAGAAGCCCCAGATAGGATAACTACATAGACCAACACAGGAACAAAAAACCGAAATATCTGTTTCAATCAAAGATAAAATGCCATACTATATAGAGGAACATATAAAATAATAAACTTCACATAATTATAGCAAAAATATGAACAAAAAGAAAGTTTTTCAATATAGCATTCTTGGATTTTTCTCTATTTTCCTTGTTGGATGTCAGGAAGCGCAAGAAAACCACATCGATTGGAACCGATACCACAACCAATTTGCAGGGTATGAAATCAGCTACCCGAGCCACTATTCTATACAAGAAATACCTGAGTATCACTCGGTTGCTTTTACAGACAAGAGCAATAATAATGAGATTTTAGTATACATCCCAGAGACAGGACACAGTACTCCCGCCGAACACCAAGAAGAAAAAGAAATAAATACCTATCCTGTGCATATCTTTCATGAAGAATCTCTGATAGACCAAAGCCCTATAGACTATTATCTGTTTACCAGACCAGAATATAGCCAGAGAAAACAAGACCAAACACAAGAGGCCAGCACAGGATCTGGAGAAAACATTCTAGATTTGGCAGAACAAGCGAAGCTTGAAGGAATGGTTCCTTTTATCGAAATGAAAGGATCTGGAGAAATATTTGAAAACATGACCGAGAGTTTTACATTTGTATCATATACACCAAGAGAACAGTATCTCCATGAATATTTTAGACAAGATCTTCTTTCATTGAGTCCAGAAAATATTGAAAACGATACAGATGAAAATGGATTTCCTCTCTGGGAGATATATGACCTAGATCTGATATCAAAAGCCAATACAGCCTACATTCGTTATAGACTCATTCAAGATACAGATACAGAACGCATGATGGAAGTCGAATACACCCTGGATAATAAAGGAAATGTTTTTATAGAAGAAATAGATAGAGTCATCGATTACAAAAGAGAAATAGAAAAGTACGTACAGAAAAATATCAATGAACTTGCTCTGGAGCCAGCACATCAAATCACTATTGAGTCAGAATCAGGGGCAACTATTATCCAAACAGACCTATGGGTATTTGACTCTCTTGCGTACCAATGGGGATACAAAGTCTTGGTGAATTATCACAACTCAGACAAACAACAACAGCTCATATTCAAATATCAGTTCAAAGGGTATGACATACATATCCTAGATAAATGGAAGAAAAATATGTGGTGGGATTTTTATGATAAAAATTTTCCTCTGACACTCGAGTATCTCGAAACCTATCGTATTGCCCACCAAAGTCCTGAGAAAATCGCTTTTCAAACACGAGAAGACCAATTCCTTTCCATCAATTATATTGGAGAAAACTTTCTCACAACCAAAGCCTGGATGGATAATAAATACCAAGAAGTAGGAACTGGATCTATACTCACTGACCTCTATAGCCCAGAGAAAAGACAATCCACTTCTGCACGATCGATCAATGAAGATGCGGTAAAAAAAGCCAATATCATCCTTGATGATGGTATCAAGAAAAGATATATTTATTTCACCAAAGATAACAAACTCTTTAATATTGTATTCTATGAAACCAAAGACATGGATCTCCTCAAAGAATACGATCGTCTTATCAACTCCATAAAACTTCGATAAATGAAATATAATTTCAAGCTTTTAGAAATATCAGATGTGGAAGAATACAAAAAGCTTCGGATTAAATCTCTCAAAAACAACCCAAGTTCATTTTGAGCTGATGTAACAGATGAAGAGGATAAAGATGCCAATGATTTATTTCCAAAAATAGGAATAACTCTTTGAGTCTATAGTGATACCCTATTAATTGGTATGGCTGGATTATACCCTGACACAGGAGAAAGATATAAACATCAAGTATTTATAAACAAGGTATATATCAGTCCATCACATCGATGAAAAGGACTTGCTAAAATGCTTTTACAAAAATTAATGGACATATGAACAAAGAAATATCAACCAAAATGTATTAAACTCACAGTAAGTGCTGATAATACACATGCAATCAAACTTTACGAATCTCTTGGATTTGAAACATATGGAATTGAGCCTATGTGAATTTGTGTTGATTGAACCTTCTATAATGATCAACTTATGTGTAAAATACTCTAAGTATTTACTTTCAAAAACTATAATCTCTATACCATGTCACAAAAAGTAATCGTAACCACTGCACTCCCATATGCAAATGGCCCCGCTCATATCGGGCATATAGCAGGAGCATACCTCCCTGCTGATATATATGTTCGTTTTCGTCGTTGGGTATCTCCACAAGATGAAATCATCATGATCGGAGGAACTGATGAACACGGAGTACCTATCACTCTCAAAGCAGAGGCGGAAGGTCTTACTCCACAAGAAACAGTAGACAAATACCATAAAGTAATCGAAGATTCTTTTGAAGCTTTTGGAATCCATCATGATAATTTTTCAGGAACAGCAAGACCAGAGCATATAAAAATCTCACAAGAGTTCTTTGAAAAAGCTAAACAAGAAGCATACCTGTTTCAAAAAGCAGAAAAACAAATGTACTGCACAGGGTGTAACCACTTTCTTCCTGATAGATATATCGAAGGAACCTGTCACCACTGTGGTGCAGCTGGTGCTCGCGGAGACCAATGTGACGCCTGTGGGAAGCTTATCGATGCAGAGAAGTTGATCGACCCGGTATGTAAATTCTGTGGAGGAACCAAGCTCGAAGAAAAGGAATCTCAACACTGGTTTCTTGACCTCCCAAAACTCCAACCAGAAATTACCAAATGGATCGAGAGTAAAGAAGGGCAATGGAAACCAAATGTCTATAGCACTGTAAGAAAAAAATGGCTCGAAGAAGATCTTCAGCCTCGCTGTATCACTCGTGATCTGAACTGGGGTGTCCCAGTACCAGGAGAAGAAGGAAAAGTCTTGTATGTATGGTTTGATGCGCCTATTGGATATATATCATCTACAGCTGAGTATTTCAAAGCAAAAGGAACTCCAGAACGCACTGACGAATTCTGGAAAGACCCAAGTACTGAACTCATTCATTTTATTGGAAAAGACAATATTGTATTCCACACCATAACTTGGCCAGGCGTACTGATGTCTCATGGAGGTGACTATATCCTCCCAACCAATGTTCCCGCTAATGAATTTCTCAACCTCGAAGGACAGAAGCTTTCGACCAGTAAAAACCATGCAATCTGGGCACACGAAGTAGTGAATAATATAGATTCTGAACTACTCAGATACTATCTCGCTACCATCATGCCAGAAAATAACGATAGTGATTTTACTTGGGATGGATTCGAGCTTGCGATCAATGAGCTCTCTGGAACATTCGGAAACATGGCAAATCGCTACCTCACTTTTAATAATAAAAAGTTTGAAGGAAAAGTTCTTTCGGATACTTCACTCCGAACAGAAGAAGATCTCGAATTTATATCTGAGATTCGTAGCCTAGCACAAGCAAGCAAAGAAAAAGTTTTAGAGTACAAATTCCGAGATGGACTCTTTGATATCATGAGTATCGCTCGTGCAAGTAACAAGTACATGGATACTCAAGCCCCATGGAAAATGATCAAGGAAGATGAAGTTCGCACACAGGTAATCCTTGCATGTTTATTTGAATCACTTGTGATGCTTTCACAAATGCTCAAAGCATTTATGCCAAAAACAGCCACAAAACTGGAAAACTATCTCAATATTTCTCCCCTATCTTTTGAAGAAATCATAGACTATACACTACCGACAGACCACACGATATCAGCTGATATAGATATACTAATTCAAAGACCAGAAGAAGGAATTATTGAAGCAGAGAAAGAGAAGTTAGCATAATAAAAGAGAACGCGGGATAACCCGACGTTTTTTTTATATATATCTTTGTGCATTTTTCATATAATTTTCAACAAATATCTTACAAAGAAGTGATGTATCATTCAATTCATATACCGAAAGAAGAGCTTGTATATATGTCTTTTTCTTTATCGACAACAGTGATACCAATGGCAGATTATTCATCAATAATGGAAGATTACACAACATACGAGAAACTCTTTTATTTACATCAAAAAAGAGTTGAAAATAAGGAATGAACACCAAAATAAATATGCTTTGTTCAAAAGGGTTAGTAATTTGATTCAATTTTTCTAAAAATATATCAAGTTCAACCCGTAATACCTGCTCTGTTTGCAAAGGGGTATACGTAGAAGCTCCAATATCTACACGAACGTTTCGTATAACTCCTAAATATTTGTTATCTATAAGATCTCTTGCCAGCAAACTGTGTAATTCAAATACTGTTTGGTGCGTTAATGGTAAATCTTTTTTGAACTGAATCATGTATTCTATTGCTCTCTTGTGATTCAAAATCATATTTGCATCGAATTCAGATTTATCATCTGCATGTTCATTATATTTAATAAGGACTTCTGTATCCAAATAACTGTATGTATTTCATTCCAAATAACTCGACGAATAACTAATATCTATTAATATTTTTTCTAATAATTTTTGATTGTTTTCATAAAAAATTGTGTTGAGACCAATATCCTCAATTGACTTTTTCAACAATAATCTTTGTTCTTTTGAAAGAAAAAATGTCTGGTTTGGTAGATATGACCGTAAGAAATCAGGATTATATTCTTTTTTCACACGATCAAAAAAAGGTATTTCAAAATACTCTTGAATATCTTTTTTATACTCATACACTCCTCTCTTAATTTCCTGTATTTTTGACTCTGATACAAGCTCCTTTATATCCCTATGTATCGTTGTTCGTTCTACTTGCAACAACTCAATAAGATCTGATACCTTGATTTTATCTCTTTGCTGAGCAAGAAAAAGAATATACTGTTTACGTTCAAATTTATTCATACCGTCATAAAATTAATTTTTGTTGCAGAAATAATATACTCTTGTTGCAAAAAATGCAACAAGAATGATAAAATAATGCAACAAGGGAGCATTACAAATATTCTATATCCTCTTGATTCTTGGAAAACAAAAGCAGATACTAAAAGTAGGTTCAACAGACCACACATAACAAACAATTTATTTCCTATATTCTCTATACCCATGACTATTACAAAAGAAGAAAAACACACCCCTGTTATCAATATTGTAAACGATACAACAGTAGAAGTTACCGTGCCACACCATCCTATGGACGAAGATCATTGGATCGATAACATCACTCTTATCCAGAATGGAGAGCTTGTTGGATCAAAAACACTCTACCCAGGAGAAGGTGCTTCGGCAATATTCGAAGTCACATCAACAGAAAATCTAACAGCTACAGAACACTGCAATCTCCATGGAACATGGAACGAAAAGAGTGAATTTGTTGGAATGTAGAATCATAATAATTCATAACCATATCACCCATATGAAAATACATATTATCTGTGGATCAAATAGTGGAAATGCTTTCAAAGCAGGAGAAATCATCCAGTCAACGCTCCAAAACTCACTCTCAGATTCAAAAGTACTCCTGGTTGATGCAAAAGATGCAACACAGGATGACCTTGCTTGTGATTTCCTGATCCTATGAGGAGCCACACATGGAGCGGGGCAAATCCAAAAAGATCTGGTTCACTTCTTTGAAAACACAGGTCTTCCTATTCCCTCAGAAGCTACGCACGGAGCAGTATTTGGAGTAGGAGATAGCCGAGGATTTCCAAATACATTCAACTGGATT
>JAYELJ010000101.1:0-9151 GCA_034717395.1 Patescibacteria group bacterium | reverse complement strand
TTTCTTGGAATATTCCTCGTAAAACTTTTCTATTTTCCTTTGTT
The DNA here is from genome assembly GCA_034717395.1 of Patescibacteria group bacterium. GTDB lineage: Bacteria > Patescibacteriota > Gracilibacteria > JAYELJ01 > JAYELJ01 > JAYELJ01. The sequence goes on along the minus strand of JAYELJ010000101.1, from coordinate 9,107 downwards.
TTTCTCGTACCTTTTGAGTATTTCAAGTAAATTTTTCAAATAATAACTCATCTTCTCTGTGTCTGCTTTTTTCTTTATCATAAAATCTTCCTTTCAAAATTTCTGGAGAAGCTCTGTTCTATCACTCTCTGTTGTTTCGGTACTATCAGTCACTCTTTTTTCTATCCTTGCTATGGTATTTCTATCTCTTCTTACAGAGACATCTATTAGCATCATTCATAAAAAAGTAGATTTTTCTATCGAACTACGAGAAGGTATTAGCCTCAGCCAGGTTGATCGGTTATTGGAAGAAATGGGAGAGCTCGAATTTGTCGAATCAACCCTCTACATATCAAAAGATGATGCTCTAGACAATTTCAAAGAAAACTACGAAGGGATCTCTTCTTTTCTTACAGAATACAAGCTTGAAAACCCTCTGTACTCAAGTATAGAAGTTGTTACACTCACCCCAGAATACCATCAAGATATCATATATTTTCTTTCGCAAGATCTCTATAAAGACTGGATAGACCTCGATCAAGCACAACAAAATCTATTTCATCGAGATAGATTAGAAAAGCTTATCAATTTCACTGATGGAGTTAAAATATTTGCAATATACATCTCTATATTTTTTGTTATTATTGCCTTTCTTATAATATTCAACACCATACGTATTCTTATTTTTCATAGGAAAGATGAACTAGAGCTCATGTACCTTCTCTGAGCAACAAGCACATATACAAAGGGCCCTTTTCTTTTTGAATCTGTGTACTACTCATTTTTTGCAACCATGATATCTGTCTTGGCATTTATTCCTTTAGTTAAACAGATATCTCCTTATATCTCTGGGTATCTTTGAGTAGATATATATATGTTTCACTCATATTTCTTCTCTCAATTACTTTCATGAGTATCTCCAAACATCATTAATTTCTTCTGGATACATCTTCCGATACTCTTTTTGTTACTATTTTTCATAGGAGTTATCCTATCATTTATCAGTATATCGGTTGCTTTGTTTCGAACACAAAAATAATCACTATTCTTATAGTGATTATTTTCTTTGATTTTTTGACTTTTTAGGGCAAGAGTGATAAACTTAGCTAAATAAAAAACTAAAAACAAAGAGGTTCGGATTTATATCAATTACATCGCGTATGAAAAGGAAATAGCCTGAATGAAACAAAACAAAATCTCTACAAAAAAATCGGCATCTCTTGCACTTTTATGTGTATATATATCATTCTTACAAAGCATCCCAGCATTTGCTGCTTCCGGGGATGTTATTTCTGTTGTTGAGTCTGAGGTTGTTGAGTCTGAGGTTGTTGAGTCTGAGGTTGTTGAGTCTGAGGTTGTTGAGTCTGAGGTTGTTGAGTCTGAGGTTGTTGAGTCTGAGGTTGTTGAGTCTGAGGAATTCGATTTTGACTTATCTGAGTTTGAATCAGATATACTGCAATCTATGAACATCAAAAAAGAAGATCAGAAAGAAGTTATAGAGACAAGAACAGAGAAACAAGAAATTATCGTTAATAATGCCGATCTTTCGGATATACTTGTTATCGACATCGATAATACAAACACTCCTATTCAAATATTAGAAGATTCGTCAGATACCACACTGGTTTTAGAAGAATCTATCCAAGAAAAAGAAATGCTTCTTTCAGAAATAGAACAAACCAAGAATCAAAAAGAAAAAGAAGATAAAAAAGGAATCATCGATCTTATTACAAAAAATGATAACACAATAGAGCAAGAACAAAACAATGCATCTCAAGACAAAGAATTACAAGAAATCAAAAAAGAAACAGCTCTTTTAAAAAATGCTATTAGCAAAGAGAAATTTGCAGCCAAGAAAATTCAAATTTCTGATAACAACCAAGACTCCCTCTCTATCCCCGCAGAAATCAATCTTGGATTTCATAATACGGATGTAGTAACAACAAAAGGAGATACAAAAACTATTCAAGTGCTCGTAACTCCTCCTATTCCTGATAGATCTCGTGATATTACTGCTCCTAAAGTAGAAAGTTACAATCTCGACACACCCAATCAGCTCAGCTTATATTTTTCAGAAGATCTTGATCAGTCATCTCTAGAATCGATACAGTTTAATCTTACACCATCTTCGACAAATTCATCTGGAGCCACTATCGAGAAAGTATATACATCGTTTTATGATCAAGAAGAACAATCTCTGATTATTGGATTACAATATCTCGATAAAAACACACAATACACACTGAATATATCAAACATTCAAGACACATCACTCAACTACATAGATCCAAACAACAACAATATCTCATTTAATATTTCAGAGGTACTCAATCCACAACCAGAAATACAGATTCCTCAAGAGCCAGAAACACAACCAACTCTACCAGAAACTGTATCCGAAGAGATTGAAATACTGACGCTTCCAAAAACAAACCAAGAAGACACCGATGAAATAGAAGAAATACCAGAAATACCAGAAGATAATAACAACTGAGGCAATACAGATAATTCTAGCACAATAAAGACTACTATGGAAATTACGGAAATACTAGAAGCAAGCATTGAAATGGAAATTACTGATGAGTCACTAACTCAAAATACCACTATCTCATTCTAAACTTATTTCACAAAACCTCTTGTTTTCTTTCTCTAAGAAAATATCGAATCTCAAATCACTCCTGACACTGTTGCTTACAGTGTGTCTCAGTGTGGCTTTTTGAGGGTATCAATATATAGAGACTATCAAAGCGAACAAAGAAGTTTCTGTATATATAAAATATGATGCAGGAAGTGGATGGGAAGATTCTGCTCAAGGACGGGTAGGTGATATCATCAATGTTCTTATTGCGGTAGTAAATACCGGAAATGAAACACTATCATCAGTAAATATTAGTGATCAAATCCCTTACAAAACCAATTATGTAGCCAACTCTACACAGAAATGGGAATACGGAGATAGTACTTGGGGTGCTCTTGCAGACAACGGAGGTCTCTACGATCTCGGAGATGGAGATGGATACAACTACAAAACTGGTGCAGATATGCAGCCTGGGTATTGGGCATACTACACCTACCAAGTACAAGTAGACGAAGATATCACGCTCGATGATCAACAAAATAATAGTGATCTATTTACCCATAGTAATACAACAATCACTACAGCAGGGATCGATGCACAAGTAAATAGTTTTAGCGCATACCGTACTCCACCAAACTTCCTCTTTGGAGAAAATGCTGGATATATCTCTGTTCGACCACTCTCTACAACAGGAATCACCGTGACAGATAGTGATATTACTGGATGGATCTACGGAGAAAACATCGGATGGATTAGTTTTAATGGAAGTGGATACAGCGTAACCAATGATACAGCTGGACAACTCGATGGATATGCATGGAATGAACACACTGGATTTATAGATATGAAAGGAGGAAATCATGCAGTAACGATCAATGGGAATGGAGTAATAGAAGGATACGCTTGGTCAGAAGGTCTAGGATATATTAATTTCTATGATGGACTCGACCCAGAAGTGAGCGAATACACAGCTCAAACAGCCTGGAGACCAAAAGGAGTAACCACTACTTTTCGTAAAACACTCGATACAGATAATAATGGTCGTATAGATACTATCCAAATAGCGACCAATAAAAACTTGAATGATGACTTTACTGATTTAAAAATCACTCTGTCTGGAGCCAATCTATTAGAAGGAGATTCTTCTTTTACCGCATCTGGTACAGATATTACTACTGGAGATACAGCGAATGACAATATTTTCACTTTCTCTATTCCAGAAATCGCATCTGGATATAATACTGAAGCCGTAGGAACACTTACTATAGATCAAAATACCCTTCTTCAATCTTTTGGATATGCTACGACAGGTTTATTGCTTACCAACAGTAGTGTTCTTCATCTGTATGATGGAGCTGGGCCTATCCTCGAAAATATCTATTACGATGAAAACAACACCAATACAACTACCGATGATAGTGTAATCCTTGATTTCAATGAATCTCCTCGTCTTCTTAATAGCCAAATGCATCCTCAGGGAATATTGGGCTACGGAAATGGCAAAACTCTTGGGACAGGGGCTTATATAAGTACTGATGCTCTCCCAAGTGATCAGGTTCGTATTATCCTGGATAATACTGAGGTAGGACAGCTCCCTATTCAAGATAGTGATACCGGTTCTGTTATTCTTGGTTCGATGATTGACACCTCGTACAACCCTCTTATTTTCACTACCAGTCCTCTTATTCAAGATATCAATAATCCTCGCCCTCAAACAGCAAGCACAAAAGATATCAATGCCGATGGATATATCGATACAGTAGAGATTATATTTAATGAAAATATTGCTATCAGTGGAGGAAGCAGTCATGATGGAATATTTGTAGATGGCTACTCTATAGCAGGATCTAATATTTCTGGAGACACCCTTTCATTAACTCTCACTCAATGAGTTGATTATGATACCAGTACTCAGCCAACTATAACTATTTCAGGATCAGTTATCACTGATTCTTCAAGCAATACCAATGCTCTTATCGACCAACAAATTAATTCAACTGATAATGCTGGACCAATACTGGTACAAGCAACACGTTCTCCAAATAACTCTGGAGTAGAAGATGATACTATTTTGCTTGAGTTTTCTGAATCAGTATCCACTGCAGAAACTCTTGCAGACCAAGCGTTCACTCTCCCTGGAACTGGAAATTTTGATGCTACCAACAGTACTATTACCGCTGGTCCAGGGTCAAACAAAATAACTCTTTTACTAGGAACCGGAGCAACTGCTATAGATGAAGCAACCTCTACCATCAATACTATTGCTGGAACTATCAGCGATGGAACCAATACCAATCCTGCACAATCTGCTATTCCTTTTAATGATATTAATGCTCCAGTAGTCCTAGAAGTGCTCTCTGAGGACAGAAATACAGATGGACATACTGATACATTTGCAATCATATTCGATGAACAGGTTACTATAAGTACTGGATCTATTTCTATTGTTGGAGCTACTATCAATAGCTTATCTCTGGAAACAAATAATAAAACAAATGATACTCTCACTCTTGATATCAATTTCACAGAATCAAGCGATCAATTCCGAACAGATATTACAAATAAAATAATTAATATTGGAGTATGATCAGTCAAAGACGTATCGAGCAATACAAATAGCAACATAACACAAGAAATAACACTACAAACAGATAATGCTGATCCAATTCTTCTTGGAATACATGCAAAAGACACAGGAAGTATTCTTCTTCGATTTTCGGAAGACATAAATCCAGGAAGCCTTCCAGTCGCAGATTTTGCAAATTTTTCTATGGATAATAACAATAAAGCTATCAGTAGTATTGATGTATCAGGTGACCATACTACACTCAATTCTACAGACAGTTGGCTTGATGGAGATGCTGGAAATATTGACTTGGTACCAGGGGCTGCATTTACAGACCTCAATGGAAATACAAATACTACACAGTCTGGAACAACATTTGGAGTCTGACAAAAATTTCGTGGATACGCCTGGGCAGAAAACACAGGTTGGATATCACTCAGTTGTCAAAACACTGGTGACTGTAATACAAATAGCTATGGTATATATCATACCGGTCGGATAGATAAACCAAATAGTATTTCTTGATACGCATGGTCTGAAATTCTTGGATATATTGATTTTGGAAAATATTTCGGTGACTATTCCAACACAGATGGAGAAAATTATGGTCTCACGATCGAATCTCCAGCAGGAGCTGGAGATTATGCAGTCAACGGATATGCCTGGGCAGAAAATGGTGGCTGGATCAGTTTTAGTGGAGGAAATGTCAATATAAATACACTCGAACGATATGATTCATCAACGAAAGCTGGGGATTTTAAAAACTATGCATTTGGGGAAAACATCTGATTTATTCATTTCGATCCTCGATATCTCTTTATCAGAGAGATATGGTCACTTGATACTGACTCTGATGGACGCATAGATCTTCTACGATTCTTCACCACAGATAGTATCAATGATGATTTTTCTGGGTTAAGTTATGATCTTGCCTCAGACAACTTTACGCTTGGAAGTCTCTCTTCTCAAACAGCCTATGATAATATATTTGAAATAACTGTAGCAGAAGACAAAGGTTGGAATACATCTACTCTCGATACATTCCAGATACAAACCAACACCAGTGTTCGAAAATATGGATCGGATACAAACATAGATGATCATATGCTTGCCGTACACAACCGTATTATCACAGACAAATCGGGGCCAGCACTCGTATATGCAACGCTCAATACTCACAATACAGACACCATCACCGATGACCAGATAACACTCCGTTTTTCTGAAAACATCTCTGATCTCTCTGGAAATGTTCATCAATATTTCAATGTAAATAATGGAGGCAGTCTCGGGACCAACTCGCCTCTGAGTACCGGAATATCAGCCCAAGACAATACTCTCATCGCAACACTGGGAGACACTGCAAGCTCCATGACTATCAATACATCCACTATTGCCCTGGAATCGAGCAATGTGATCTTTGACCTTACATCCCCTGCCAATGGAAATATAGGAACAACCCCGGTAACTATTACCGATGGAACTGCTCCACTCCTGCTATCAGGAACAACCATCGATGCCGATGGAGATGGATATATAGATGGGTATGATCTTGTATTCAATGAAAATATAGATGATAGTAGTTTTGATATAAACGATATAAGTATTGCTGGTGCAAGTAATCTTATTTTCTCAACTCTTATAGGAAATGACGACCATCTGGCTCGGATACTATTCGATGATGGAATTCTGGATTCTGGTCAGACACCTAATATCACAGCAAATGCTGGATACGTATCGGATGCATCAGTAAATTCGAATCAGAGTCTTGCAGTTGTTGTAGGAGAAGTACCACAGATAGATGGGGCAAAACCTGTGATCTGGACTAGATCTACCATTACAGATGATGGAGATTATGATGGATATACTGATACACTCTCTATTCAGTTCTCAGAAGATGTAGTATACCAGACCTCTACCGGACAAGCGGTTACATGGGACTATGATGACTGGAATATGATTGACTCTATCAACGGATTTGACTATACAACTGTGATAGGAATGGAATCACTGAGTGGGACACAAGCAACTATTACATTTACTGACACGGTATGATATACCAATGCAATAGATATTGACTATACAGAAGATGGAGAAAATGCTCTCTACGATCTTACATGAAACAAGCTCAATGATACTGCTCAGTTTGCAGCCATAGATCATGCTGAACCTATACTACTCTCTGCAGCACATGACCTTGGAGATACCGGAAATATAAATGATGATCTCCTTACTATTAATTTCAGTGAAATCATCACGGTTCCAAACAATGGAGATGCTGCAAACGCATACTTTGAACTGTATAATGAAACAGGAAGCCTCTGATCAGCTACAATTGATTCAGGAAATGGAAGCGAAATACTCGTGATTGCACTCTCTAATGATTCAGTAGCTCCGATGCCAGGGTCTACAAAGATTCGACCAATCACTCATATGGCAAGAGGTATTCAAGATAATCAGTTTGAAAATTATGCAACAGGAAGCTCTATTATCCGAGCAGGAATTACTATTAATGAGTTGATATACAATGTAGCTAATAGTACGGATCAATGGTTTGAGATCTATAACAACAACAATAGTGCTATGAACATTGGTTCATATCGAATGGGAGATATAGATCAGGTAACTGGATGAGCTATAGATGAAGCGAGTTATCGATTCCCTGCTCTCACAGAAATCGAAGGAAAAGGATATTTGACAGTGGCTCGGAGTGGAACAGATTTTTACGATAAATATGGGTATCTTCCAGACCTGGAAATCATCAATAGTACGGGATCTGTTATAGATATGATTCTTTCAACAGATGGATGAACATCTATGACATTTGATGTAAATGATGATAACCTCTTTCTTATGAATCCTTTGGGAGTGGTTCTAGACTCAGTCGAATTTGGTCAATTTAATGCAGATGCAAACCATCATATCTGAGTACAACAGAATGAATCACTCAAACGAAAGATTCTCGCTCAAGACACAGATAACTCGAGTACTGATTTCCAAGCAGTCTTAGAATCGGCTCCTCCAAAACCAAATATTATAGATGTTACTGCTCCAGAACTCTACTATACACAGTCGTGGCCAGTAGCAGATAGTATCATGCCCGAAAGAAAACCAACCTTTCGTATGACATTTACAGACCACAATGGAGGCTGAGGATTTGAAAATAATACAGTCATGCCAGATAGATTCTCTATCACCCATACGTATAGTGGTACTACTACTGACTGGACATCGTATTTCACAGGAAATATAGTTGCAGATAATCTTATCGAAGTTGACTATCCTAGTACTCCATATAGATTTGAACCTATTCTTTCTTTTGAATATACTCCACTATCAGATCTGGAGTACGGGAAACATACATTGGAGTATACCATCAAGGATGCTCGTGGTCATACATCGACCCAAAGCTACCATTTCTGGATCGATGACTTCCAAGTAACCCATACCAACCACAGTCTGAATCTCCAAACTATTCTTCCAAATACAGAAGAAGACTCTGATATTCAGACAATAATTACGGTACAAACCTATGGAGCTGGATTCGATATCCTAAGTCAAGGAACACTTCTCTCGAGTGGTATGGATACTATCCACAACTGGAGAGACTCTGACTACACTGGGTATGGATACAACATTTTGTACAACGAAGGAGTATGACCACTCAAAACAGTGGAATCTATTCCTCTGACACAATCTGCTATCCTTTCGAGGGACCCAGAAACAACCCCGCATGACACGATCCAAACCTATGTGTACAAGATCGAACATGTTGCTAGAATAGATGCAGCATATGCACCTGGACAATATTCTGCCGAGAGTAGCTACCAAGTCACTCCAAAATACTAAAAAAAACTTGTGCATAGATCATAAACCCGATAAAATGTATGGCAGAAGAATCTGTATTTACAAATATCTCTTTGTAAGTCCATACAAAAACAAAAACTTGTTTTTATGATTCTACTTTTATTTCATTAATACTTT
>JAYELJ010000100.1:0-9677 GCA_034717395.1 Patescibacteria group bacterium | reverse complement strand
ATCGTTATCAGAAGAATTTTTATAGTGATGATATGGTTGTTCTTGCTATTTCTCAGTCAGGAGAGACAGCGGATACAATAGCCGCACTCAAAGAGGTACAGAAAAAAGGTATCATGACACTCGGGGTTGTGAATGTTCCTGGATCATCTATTGCAAATATGACCGATGCAGGAGTATATACACATGCTGGGTCAGAGATTGGGGTAGCTTCTACCAAAGCATTTACTGCACAGATGAGTGCTTTGTTTATGATTTCATTGCTTATTGGAGATCACAAAAATCTGAGCGTGATCGATAAACGCCAATATATCGAAGCATTTGGAAAATTGCGTAATCAGATTCAAGAAGTGCTCGACAATGAAGATGCTATCAAACACCTTGCTGCTGAACTCAAAGATTATGATCATACATTTTTCTTGGGGCGTTATTATCAAGTACCCATTGCATACGAAGCTTCTTTGAAGTTCAAAGAGATTACGTATATTCATTCAGAAGCCTACCCTGCAGGAGAACTCAAACATGGGCCTCTCGCTCTTATAGATCCGCAGCATCCAAGTGTTTTGTTTGCGCCAGAAGATGGGATGTTCGATAAAACAATATCTGTATACCAAGAGGTGTCCGCTCGTGGAGGGAAGGTGTATACCGTGTCTAATGTAGAAGGTTCGGATATTGTGATTCCAAAAACACATCCGATTCTGTATCCATTTCTTACCGTGATTGTTTCTCAGCTGCTTGCGTATCACACAGCCAAGCTTCTAGGTCGCGAGATTGATAAACCACGGAATCTGGCGAAATCTGTAACCGTAGAATAATTATATGATGAATATCAATACTTGATATGTTTATTTATGATGAGTTCTTATATTAGAAAGTCTTTTTCCTATATTTTCTTATTTTGCTACCAAATCATTTCCTGTTTTATGGTTAATTTCTCTTTCTTCTGCAATTGCTGTTGTGTTTTGATTGATAATATTCATACAGAAAGGTCTTTATAATCAATATAAAAATAGAGAAATATTGGTAAATACAATGTTGTCATCAGTATTTATTGGGTTATGATTAGTTCTTTATTTTTTTTGAATTAAATACTCTTCACCTTCGGTAGCTGCTATACTGTTGTTATTACAAAGCTTTATGGCTTTTGTTGTTTTTAATCTTTTGTGAGGAGAGAAATATAATTATAAACAAATAGCAGGGTCAATACTTATGTTTATTTGATGAGTCTTAGTGTTGTATCAATGAGATGATTTTGCAAATCTATGAGCATGGATTATGATTTTAGCTTGTTGTGTTTGGACTATTGGTAATTATTATACAAAAAAAGCATCTTTAGTTTGAACAAACCCTTTCTTTCTCGTTATGAATAGAAATATTTTGATGATGATTCTTACAGCATTTTTAGCATATATTATTACTTGAACACCAGATTTAGAATGAATCTATAGTAATTATATATGGATACTACTTATAGGGTTCTTCATTCTGTTTTTGTCAAAATCATTCTGGGTAATAGCTTTATCCAAACTTAATTCTTTTGTTGCTATTTCTAGCTTTCCATTTATTCCTCTCCTGGTTATTGTTTTTTCTTATTTTATACTTGGTGATACACCATCATTTCAAGTGTTAATAGGATTTATCCCGATTTTTATTGGATCGTTTTTATTAGTTAAAAAATAATTATTTTATGCAAAATACTAAAAAATATTGTCAGGATCTCTGTCAGGAAGTTGGTTGTGAATACACAGAGGATGTGTTCCAAGAATTTCAAAAAGAGTTTGAGCTTATGGTTGGAAAGAAGCTGTTAGAAAAATTGACCCCAGATCAATCTTTGGAAATGATGAATAGTGATGATCCTCAGGCATATATTATGAATACGGTAGAGGGTATTGATGATATAATTGATACCGGTATCGTGGAGCTAGAAAATGAATGGAAGGAAAAGTATTCTGGTTTAAAAAACAAGTAGTGTTTTTTGAAGATTTCTGATACAATGGTTGCAGATTTTAATTTTTTAGACACATATATTTATGTCACAACAATACGATCTTGCTCAATTTACAGACCTTTTCGAAGAACTTGGTCTTACTGGTCTTACAGATGATCGCAAACAAGAACTTCTTGGGAAAGTAATGGAGCTTCTTGAGCTTCGTATCAATGATGCTATTTACAATACTCTTACAGAAGAGCAGGTTGCTCAGCTTGACGAGATTGAAGAGGAAGATAAAATTGATGCATTTCTCGAAGCTGCTATTCCAAATATGGAAGAGCTTGCAACAGAAGAATCCCTGAAACTTCGTGCAGAGCTCGTAGCTCAAGCAGGAAACTTGGATGAAGAGCTAGAAAAACAACTATCAGATGATGATCAAGAAGCTTAGTCTTGTGAATGAAAGCCTCGCCATTTTGGTGAGGTTTTTGTATACTCTATATATGTTTATAGATTTTAATAATATATACCGAAATACCTACTCTCAATCGTTATTAAAATGGTTATGGAAAGAGTCTGGAGAAAGTGTAGTTGTGTGCAAGGAGTGGATTGAATTGCATGAAAAAAGCAATACTCCTTTTGAGTATATTGTAGGGGCTACAGAGTTTTACGGAAGACGTTTTGTTGTTACTCCTGATGTTTTGATTCCCAGACCCGAGACAGAACAGTTGGTCGAGCTTGTTTTAGAGAGTATTGATGGTTCAGAGAAGACTCTTCTCGAGCTATGAACTGGTTCTGGAGTGATCGCATGTACCCTGGCCTTGGAGTGAGGGTTCGGTCAGATAGTCGCTTGAGATATTTCACAGAAAGCGCTTGAGTGTGCTCAGCAAAACATGGAAGCTCTTTGATGTAGTAGAGTGCAATTGATAGAAAGTGATATGTATGAAAATATCTCTCCTCAGGTGTTTGATATGGTAGTGGCGAATCTTCCATATATCCCGAGTCAGAGACCGTTGTTTGTCGCCAAAAGTGAGCCTCTCACAGCTTTGTATTCTGGGACTGATGGTTTGGATCACTACAGGGTAATGTTTGCGTCTCTGGGTGATTATATATCGAGATACACAAAAGTCTTTTGTGAGATCGATGATGTGCACCAGGAGACTTTTTCTCAGATGGTACTTGGTTATTTTCCTGATGCTCATGTTGAGATTTTGAAAGATTTAGCAGGGAAGGTGCGTTTTGCAACAGTAGTTTTTCGTTAAAATAACAATATATGAAACAATTTGATGTGATTATAATCGGAGGAGGTATGTCTGGGATTGCTGCTGCTTTGCAGCTTCGAGATAGTTCTTTACAAGTGGCTATTATAGAACGCAATAATGCATTGCTTAAAAAATTGGAGGTGACCGCCAAATGACGAGGAAATCTTACAAATACTGGTGTTTCGGAAGGTTGTTATGTGGGAGGGTCTAAAAATTTTATTAAGAAAATTTTGAAACAATTTACTTTTGCTGATGCGCAGATGTTTTGGAAAGAGTTGGGTATAGAGTTGGTGGAAAATAGAGATAATGGAAGGTGGTACCCAAGCCAGCAAGATGCTCGTGTTGTTTCTCAAAAGTTGCAAGAAAAAATCTATCAATCAAATAATATCGAAGTTTTTTTGGACTGTATATTACAAGATATTTCGTATGAAAATGGAATATATAGAGTGTCTGGTCAGGGTCAGGATTTTCAGTCTCCACAGGTGATAGTTGCGAGCGGAGGTATTGCTGCTCCTATGTTATGAACAGATGCTAGTTGGGTTCCTGTTTTGCAAAAGCTGGGTCTAGAGGTGGTAGATATGCAGCCTGTATTGAGTGCTGTGGAAAGCTCTGATTGTCAGCCGAGTTTGGCAGGGTTTTCGTATGAAAATGTAACGGTGACTCTCTGGGAAACAGAATCTCAGAAAAAAGTCTGTCAGGAAGTGGGCAATATTATGTTTACGCACACAGGCCTGGGAGGTCCGGTGATTTATGACCTGACGGTGAGAGGTGGTTCTGTAATAACAGAAAAGCAGACAGAAATAGAACTGAGTTTGATATCACATGAATATTTTGAGTCACAACAAGACGCATGGGGCTCGAGTATGGTGCAGCAGGTTATGAGCTCTTTGTTTCCAAAGAAAATGCAAAGATTTGTGCCTTCGTATTTATGAGAAAGTATTTTGAAGACTCCTTTTGCTCAGCTTTGAAAAGAAGAGAAAAAGAAGGTCAAAACTCTCTGTTGTTCTTGGCGATTTTCTGATGTATTATTGATAGGACAGGATCGTTCCCAAACAAGTATTGGTGGGGTGCTTCTCTCTGAGCTAAAGGCATCATCTTGTGAGTCTAAAAACTTTCCAGGTCTTCATATTGTGGGTGAAGCAATGGATGCAGCTGGTATATGCGGTGGATTCAATATTCACTGGGCCTGTGCCACTGGGATTGTGGCAGGGAGAAGTATTGTAAGTAATTAATCTATTAAAATATAAAAATGAAACCTTCTAAAAACATAATGCTATACGGTGTCTTTGCAGGACTTTTCTCAATGATTTGCTTTTCTTCTTATTCGGTTATGGGAAAAATACTTCTTGAAAACCTTTCTCCAGAAACTATGGCGGCTATTGGACAAACGATTTCCGTTGTAACTATTTTATTATTTTTTGGTTTTTTCCCAGAAATTAAAAAAGCATACAGTCTTGGGCGAAACAAGCTTATACTTCTGTGGGTTATTGCCACACTTTCTGCTGTATTTGCCCCTATATTGTTATTAAAAGGCCTGACAATGACGACAGCTATTAATGCGGTTTTAGTGGGAAGATTGGAGCCGGTAATAGCCGGAGCTATATCTTATTTTTGGTTGAAAGAAAAAATAACAATGCATCAGTTGATAGGGGCTTTTGTTATGTTTATAGGGGTTCTCTTTATTATTAGTGGAGGGAGTTTGTCCTTTTCTGTATTAGACACAGGGAGTTTGTATGTTATTGGAGCTGCTGCATCGTGGGCTTTGGCAACCAATATTTTTAAAAAATACCTTGATGATATTTCCCCAGAACTTGTTGTATTAATCCGTAATACTGTAGGAGCCACTACACTCTTTTTGATTCTTCCTTTTTTCTTCGATATTAATCATAATATTTCAGGGGAATTGTTGCGTTATGAAATTCTTCTTCCTTTAGTTATGTTTGCTTTGTTTACTATTATTGGAGCTCAGTTTTTTTGGTATAAGACACTTGAGTTAGTTTCAGCATCTACAGCATCAAGTATTAGCCTTACAACGCCTATATTTGGAGTAGCTTTATCATATTTGGTATTAGGAGAGAGTATCGAATCATATCACTATATAGGGGGAATCTTTATATTTATTGGATTGGTCCTGACGGTATTCCATCATAAAAAACATCCAAAACATCATATTTTAGAAAGAATTAGAAATTTTCATTCATAACCCTTATTACTGTATGAAAAACATTACTCACTATATCTATGAAATGTTTCAGCTCAAACACCTTCGGCATTCTGGTTGGTATATGGCGAATATAGAAGACCCAGACACCGTTGCTGAACATGCGTTGCTTGCTTCTCAGATTGGCTATATCCTTGCAGAGTTAGAGGGTGCAGATAAGCAAAAAGTCATCGAGATGCTTCTGTTTCATGATAATCCAGAGGTTCGCATTGGAGATATAAACAAGGTGCATGCACGATATATCACCAACAAGAAAGAGATCGAAGACAAGGCTCTGGATGAACAGCTTTCTTTGCTGCCGGAATCACTCAGAAAGCGCATGTGGGATAATCATCAAGAGATGGAAAAGAAGGAAACGCTTGAGGCTCAGGTTGTAAAAGATGCAGATTATCTGGAGATGGCATTTCAGGCGCGAGTGTATCAATCACAAGGGAATCAATGAGTTCAGAATTGGCTTGATAATATAGAATGAGCTCTGCGTACAGAGTCAGCAAAAGATATGTTTCGTCAGCTTGTTTCTGTCTCTCCAAACGATTGGTTTGTTCATCTTAAGAACCTTGATAACGCCTAGTTATTATGAAAATATATCATCTTTATAACGGTATGCTTTCGCCAGATGATCTTTATGAGATATCACAGAAGCTTGTAGCAGGCGCGGTAATGGTTCATCCGACAGATACTTGTTACGGCTTGGCCTGTGATATTCGTAATCAAGAAGCCGTAAATACTATTTATGCTATTAAACAAAGATCTTTTTCTAAGCCTCTGTCTGCATTGATTAGTTCATTGGATATGGCTTTTGATTATGGGGTCTTGTCAGAGAGAGCTATCGATCTTGCTGTGCATGCTTGGCCAGGAAGGTTGACTTTGGTGGTTCCCAAAAAAGAAGGGCTAGAAAATTGTTTTGTTGGAACACAAAAGTCTATTGGGCTTCGTGTACCTATGTGTTCTACGGCTCGTCAGATTGTCTCGGCAATATATTCTCCCTTGGCTACTACGAGCGTTAATAACACAGGGCAACCAGAAGTTTATAATGAGTCAGACGCTATTGCTTTTGCAAAAAAACATTCGGATCAGATTGGTATTTGTATCGTAGCTGGGGACCTGCCTTTTCATCCGGTATCTCGTATTGTAGGGGTCTCAGAAGAGAGTGCCTGGATTATCCGTAAATAATATTATGATATATATTTCTTTTGATTATACCGGAGTGGAAATAGATCAAGATACGATGAAAATCGCTATCAATAAAGCATTTGATGTAATGCAAAAATCAGATTATAACTTTTCTTTGTCTGATATTGATCTGTATTTTATTGGAGACAGAGAGATGATTCAGCTGAACACTTTGTGGAGAGGAAAAGAATCTTCGACTGATATTTTGTCTTTTCCTTCAGAAGGAGAAGGTATTTCTTTGGATTCTTTTGTTGACCCCGAAATCGATACGCAAGATCCGAGTATGGGAGAGTTGTTTGTTTCCCTTGATGTAGCACAGAAACAGGCGGATCAGTGGGGGCATGATATATACAACGAGTGTCAGCTTTTATTTGTGCATGGGGTGTTACATCTTCTTGGTTATGATCACGAATTGGGAGCAAAAGAAGAAAAAGAGATGTTTGATATACAAAATACAATCATGGAAATCATAGAAAAATCCTAGGAATAGAAGATTCCGTCAAGGATTATCAGAAAGAATACTTTACGAAAAAGCCTCGATCCCCTACAATAGGGGTGATTTTTATAGTTATTTATATGTAAATTTATATATGTTTGATACACATTTGTACCATGTCTCTTTAGGGGAAAAGGAGAATGGATATAGAAAATACTTTCATTATCTTAGTGAGTCGTTGGAATTTGCAGAACATGGTCAGATTTATTTGCTTGTGCAAATAGACGATTATTTTCATGCTGATATTTTGGCAAAAGAGATGTTTGATGCATTCAAATCAACATATTACCAAGATCTTGATCAAGAACCTTTGGTGAGTCTTGAAGACTCTTTGAAAGAACTCAATCATCTGATTGAATCAAAAATACAAAATGATCGTATTGCTATTTCTGCTGTAGCTGCAGCAGTGGATGGTGAAAAAATGTATGTTTCTAGTGTTGGACAAGCAGAGCTCTATCTCTATCGTGATCAGCAGCTTCTCCCTGTTTTGGAAAACATTGAAGTTCCAGAATCATTTGGGTATGTATCATCAGGGTTTCTTGAAGATACAGATACGGTATTTTTTGCAACCAAGCCTCTTCTAGATGTGATATCTTTTGAGAATTTTTCTCGTATCTTTGCAACACCATCTCCAATGGTACAAAAGCTGCATACTTTTAAAGAAGTGGTACAGCCAGCAGAAGACAGCTCTATGGATATGCTGGTCTTAGAGTGTTTTATTGATGATTATGATGATAGTGTGATGTCAGAGTATTTTCAAAAAGGAAAAGAATGGTTCTCTCGTTTCACCGAAGCTTCTGGTTCTATTGAAATTCCAGATCATCACAAAGAAAAAGCAGCCAATATGGCATCAGAGATTGGTTCAGGTGTGACAAAATGATTGAAATCAGGTTTGTCTTCTGTGTTGAGTAGTGTAACAGGTGCTACTGGAAAAGCAGGTAATTTTGGTGAAACAGTTGGAAGTCTTGGAGAGAAGGTGGGAAATATCAATATGGATGAAGTAAAAGATATTCATAATAAAACAAAAAGACTTCACAGAAATGCTATGGTCAAACTACAGGAAAGTGTTTCTCATTTTTCTGGGAACAAAAATATGTTTGTTGTGTTTGTAATGCTTGTTCTGATTGGTATCTCTGCTATTGGATATGCTGGTTACAATTATCAGCAACAAAATGCTATGCTCGACGAAGTATATGTTCAGGTTGATGAAATGAAAGACAATCTTGAACGAGCAAAAATGCGTATTATTTATGATAAAAAAGGAGCACAAAAACTTCTTGTTCAACTGCAAAAAGATATCAATGCTATTATCGATATGGGTCTTCCTATTGACCTTGATGATCTTGCAGTAGATATCCAGGAAAATCTTGATAAGGCAGCTAATATTGCTCGTGTGAATCCAGAAGCTATCGCCTCTCTCGAAAATGTTCGTGCTGACGTAGATCTCAGAGGTTTTGAAAATATAGGAGGGCAAATGATCGCCTACGATTATAATGCTTACTACTCTGTTGTTCTTGATGAAGTAAATACTATCAAAGTCTCGGATAATGCAGATATGATTGCCAGTACATATTTTGATGATCAGTCTTCTGTTCTTTTCTACTCTCAAGATAAGAGTATCTGGGAGCTCAAAAATGGAGCACTCACAACTCTCAGTACTACTGATGATGTGTTTAAAAATGCAGTAGCTTTTGATGATTTCCGTCAGTATGTGTATTTTCTAGACCCAGAGTCAAATCAAATCTGGAAATACATGAGAAATAATTCAGGGTTTGCTGGAGCGGTAGAATACAACCAGGGAACAGACCTTTCTCGTGCGACTGATATTGCTATTGATGGACATATTTATATATCGACACAAGATGGAAATATTATTAAAATGCTTTCAGCACAACAAATACCTTTTGAGTTTTCCAATCTTCCAGAAAAGATTTTAGTTATAGATAAGATAGAAACAACGGTAGACTCTGATTACCTCTATATACTTATTTCTGATGAGAAAAAAATAATAAAAGTAACCAAAGATGGTGATTATAGAAAAGAGTACGTATTTGAAATAGATGAATCATTAGTGGATCTTCATATTGATGAAAATTCAGGTAAGCTGTTTGTATTATCGACTTCTTATTTATACTCTATCAACCTGTAGATATTCGTGTCATTATTTCATGATATTTCTCAGCGGAAGAGACCAAAAGATATTGATCTCTCAATCAAAAAAGACTCTGCCAACAGGCGGAGTCCTTTGATTATCCAGGATTTTGTAGTGTCAGATGACAGTGCTGATATTGATGTGGAAAAATCCAGATATACCAACTCTTTCTTTGATAAAGCAAAAAGAATGATTGTGTGTTTTGGAAAAGTAACGTATGCTTTTTTAGATGGGTTTTTGCAGGCTCTTTCTCATTGGGGAAGGTCTACTGTTTCGATGTATCTTGTGAAAAAAGAGAATAATCAGAAAGATTTCTGGGGTACCAGTCAGCAAGCGGTTTGGTCTCAAAAAAGACAATCTTCTCGAAAAGCTTTGTACAAAGCGAAAGATTTGTTTGTTCCATTCTTTTTTCTCGTTTTTCTGTCTTTTAGTTATCAGGCAGTCTCTGT
>JAYELJ010000099.1:0-9813 GCA_034717395.1 Patescibacteria group bacterium | reverse complement strand
TGCTGTTGATGTATATGAAACAGAACCAAAGCTCCCACAAGAGCTTATATCACACCCTAGCATGCTTCCAACACCCCATATAGCCGCCATGACCGAGGAAGCGCATAAAAATATGGCTATAATGCCAGCAAAAAAATTAATACACACTATACAAGAAGAGCAAGAAATACTCTTTGTCTGCATGGGAAACTCAGAAAGAAGTGCTATAGCTGAAACATTATATAACAAACTCAGTCAGACACACAGAGCCTACAGTGCTGGTACAAATGTTACAACAAGCCCCAGAAATTCTCATATATACGAGATACTACAAGAAGAAAATATTGATATACAAAACAAACAAAAACAACAACTAAATGAAGAATTATTTAATCATGCAACAAAAGTATATGTTCTCTGTGATAAAAAACACTGTCCAGAATATGTAATTAACTCCAAAAAAGTTATCTACTGGGATGTTAAAGACCCATATGACGAAGATAAATCTTTTCTAAGTATGACTCGAGACATCATCAAGAAACATATTGAAGAAATACTATAATACAAAAAACACTCCAAATTGGAGTGTTTTTTGTAAAAGAAATATCAATATGATGTTTCTTAACGTTTCGAGAACTGACGAGCACGACGAGCACGACGAAGACCTGGCTTCTTACGTTCTTTCACACGTGAATCACGAGTGATAAGTCCTGCACGTTTTAATTCTAAGCGTAATGTTGGATCTGACTCAAGCAAAGCTTTTGTAATCCCATGACGGATTGCTTGTGCCTGACCCGTAATTCCACCACCAAGAACTTTTACAGATACGTCGAATTCTTTTTCTTTTCCTGCAATAGAAAAAGGAGTAAGTACATCTCTTTTTTGAAGAGTTGTGAAAGATTCTTGCATATCTTTATCATTGATAGTCACTTTCCCACTTCCGTTTGGATACAAACGAACACGTGCTACTGATGTCTTACGCTTTCCTGTAGCATAAAAATATTTCATGACGGGAAATTTAATAAATTAAATTGAAAGAGGTTCTGGAGTTTGCGCTGTATGAGGATGTTCAGATCCTGTATACAGTTTCAACTTTTTCATAATATCATCTTTTAGACGATTTTGAGGAATCATTCCAGATACTGCTTTTTCAAGAGGAAGAGTTGGTTTTTTCTCAAGAAGGTGTTTAAGTTTAGTTTCTTTAAGACCTCCTGAGTAACCTGAATGACGATAATAAATTTTATCATCCATTTTGTTTCCAGATACTGTAAATTTATCAGCATTTGTAACAATAATATAATCTCCACCATCTCTATTTGGCATAAAATCTGGTTTATGCTTCCCTCGAAGAATAGGAGCAATTGCTGCAGCAAGACGACCTAGAGTCTTTCCTTCTGCATCAATAATATACCATTTTTTCATAACGAAAGAATATGTTTAAACAAATTAATACGCGAATTCAATGAGGACTTTCGAAGCGTTATCACCGGCACGATTACCAAGTTTAACAGTACGAGTATATCCACCATTTTTTCCTTGCAACTTAGGAACAATCTCATCAAACAAACGAATCGAAGCTTCTTTAGAGAAAACTCGTGCATTCACATAACGGATTGCATTCATTTTGTCTTTTGTAAGAGCTTTTTGAATCATTGGTTCTACATGCTGTGCAAGCACAGATGCTCGACGAGCAGTTGTTTCTATTTTTCCATGCAAAAGCAAAGAAGTTACAAGATTACGAATCATCAATTTGCGATGATCATTCTCGCGATTAAAATCTGCTCTTTTACGACGATGACGCATAGAATAGAAATTAATAGAATAAAATAAACAAAGATCTAGAGCTCGTCTCCAAGTTTACGACCAGCAGCATGAAGAGCATCAATGATCTCATCCATAGCTTTTTTACCAAAACCTTTTAGATCAGCAAGCTGTTTTCTTGTTGATTTTTCCAGTTTTTCGATCGAATCAATACCTCCATTAATGAGGGCATTGAGTGTACGAGGAGAAAGAGCGAGTATTTCAATAGGAGTGTAGCTTTCTTCTTCTTTCACTTCCTGTTCTGAAACAATATCACCCATAATAGAAGTACGAATCAGTTCTTCGATATCTTCGTCCATCGAAGCATCAAATAGACCAAAGTAATATTTAATCATATTTGAAGCATATCGAAATGCTGCATGAGGATCATAACTTCCATCAGATTCTACTACAACTTCGAGTTTATCAAGATTGATACGTTGTCCTACACGAGTATTTGCAACATCCCAAGAAACAACTTTGATTGGAGAGAAAATCGCATCAATAGCGATAGCTCCTTCTTCCTCTGTTGTATTTTCTGGAGCTGGAGAGTATCCAACACCTTTTTCTACAACAAGTTCTACTTGAAATGATGTTTTTTTATCAGCAAGAGATGTTATATAAGCATCTTTATTGATAACTTCTAGTCCTTCTGGACATACAATGTCAGCAGCAGTGACATCACCAGCTCTACCAGAAACATCAATATGAGCTATCATTTTCTCATCAGATTCTGAAGATACAACAACAGACTTGAGATTCAAGATAATATCAAGAATCGAATCCTTTATACCCTCTACAGTCTGATACTCATGTGTAACACCTGTGATCTTAACACTTGTGATCGCATGACCAGGTATTGATGACAGAAGTACACGACGAAATGCGTTTCCAAGAGTCATACCAAATCCAGGTGGAAGTGGGTTTACCGTAAATACAGCTTTATTATCTGAAACTTTATCTACTAAAACTTTTGGAGCCCCAATTTCTTCTTGAAGATAATGCATAACAAAAATATTTTAAAATGATGAATTGGTATTAAACACGACGAGGTTTTTTACGACGACAACCGTTATGTGGCATTGGAGTCATATCAGTAATAGAAGTAATAGTGATACCATTAGCTTCGATTCCACGGATCGCTTGTTCACGACCAGAACCAACACCTTTTACCAAAACATCTACTGATTGAACGCCGTAAAGATTTGCCACTTGAGCAACTTTTTCAGCATTTGTTTGAGCAGCGTAAGGAGTTGCCTTACGAGGACCTTTAAATCCATTTGCTCCAGAAGATGACCAACCAAGAACATCTCCTTTTTCATCAGTAAGAGTAATAATAGTATTATTATAGGTCGCTTTCACATGCACCATACCATGTGGTACACTGCGGCGAACCTTTTTTCTTGATTTAGCCTTAACCATAAACCAAAGAGTAAAAAATTATAGAATGACACAAAAAGAATTATTATTTCTTTTTGTTTGCAACAGTTTTCTTTCTTCCTTTTCTAGTACGAGCATTGTTTTTCGTACCTTGCCCACGAACTGGGAGACTACGACGATGACGGTACCCACGGTACGAACCAATGTCTTGGAGCCTCTTAATATCCTGAGCAACCTGTCTTCTTTTATCTCCTTCAACAACCAAATTCTTTGAAATGTATTCACGAACTTTATCTAGTTGCGTTTCTTGAATGTCTTTGGTTTTTGATTGAGGATCAATCCCGCACGAAGTACAAATCACATTAGATGTTGTGCGCCCAATACCATAAACATATGTAAGAGCTATCTCAATGTGTTTGTCTTGCGGGATATTTACACCAGCAACACGAGCCATTATTTCAGAATGTTAAAAACTAAATAAACATAAAAATTATCCCTGACGCTGTTTGTGCTTAGGAGTTGTACATATTACACGAACAACACCTTTACGTTTAATAATTTTGCAATTATCGCACATCTTTTTAACAGAAGGACGTACTTTCATACAACTTATTTCAATTAGAAAATAAGAATTATGCAGCGCTAGCATCAGAAGATGCCGCGTCAGCAGTTTGAGCAGATGAAGAATATTCTTTCAGCATACTCGACACTTCATTATCACGATAACGATACGAAATTCTTCCTTGTTCTAGATTGTAGATCGAAACCTCAACCTTCACATAATCACCTGGGAGTATTTTTATAGAATGCACTCGCATTTTACCTGCAAGAGTACATACTACTTTTTTACCAGGAGTTTTCAATAATTCAACTTCAAATTTTGCTCCAGGAATCGCTTCTAAAACTACCGCATCCATTACAAAAAATTGATCTTTTGCCATAGACAATCAAAAAAGTGATAAATATTAACGTCTTTTCTCCTTTCGGGTAGAAGGATCAAAGCCTAGGCATTCTATAGATTCAGACAACAAAATGCAAGTTTAAAAAGTCTATTTACAGTATCGAAATCAAAAAAAACAAAGATTTTCAAAACAAAGTGTTTTCATTTACACAAAACTATGATATAATAACATGACCACTGAAAAATGAAATGGTCTTCAAACACAAATATCAAAACATTATATTACCAGAAACAATTCTTTATGACCACTACTAATAACACAGATGTACCAAACCAAAGAAAGCTTGCAAAACAAGCTATACTAGAAGCACAAAATATCCTTGTCTGCATAGATGCTGACAAAGATGGAGATAGTATTGGAGCTTCACTTTCTCTGTACGAAGCTTTGAGCTCACACGGAAAACAAGTCAGTCTGATCTCTACTAAGAGCCCAGACAACAACTATATCTTTCTTCCTTCTTTTGAAAAAATACAGACAAATATAGATATTCAGTCGAATGATTTTATCATCTCTATCCCTTCTCAACACATTGAGATTGATAAAATGAAATATACCCCTGAAGATACAGCGGTAAATATTGTTATTAGTCTCAAATCCGGAAAACTCTCTCCAGAAGATATTCAATTCAAACAATCTACCAGCAATTTTGATCTAATTATCATTCCTGCAACAAATAATGCTGGGGCACTACAAGAAAGATATAAAGATCTTTTTGCAGACACTACTGTTCTCAATATCGATCATCATGCAAACAACAGCATGTATGGGGATATTAATTTTATAGATACTCAAGCAAGCTCTACCTGCGAAATGCTAGTAGGAATGCTCGAATCACTCGATCCAAAACTCATAAATGAAAAAACATCAACAGCTTTGCTTACTGGGATTATTGCAGAAACAGAAAGTTTCAAAAATAAAAACACTACGCCAAAATCTTTCTCGGTAGCAGCAAACCTTCTTGGAAGAGGAGCTCAACAAAAAGAAATTGTATCTCATCTGTACAAAACAAAAAAACTAAATAGACTCAAACTCTGGGGACGCATTTTGAGCAATATCGAAGAAGACACCGATAATAGATACATATGGTCCACCATCAAAGCTCAAGATTTTGCTGCCACACAGACCACAATCCACGACAGTAACCAAATCATTGAAGATTTAATATCGCATGCTCCAAATGCGGAAATCATTGTTCTTTTTTATGAAGAAGATGGAAGTATTGGAGGGATTATCCACGCTATATCTCCAGAAATCCCTGCAAATCGACTTGCAAAACTCCTTGGAGGGGATGGCAATGAAAAAGAAGCTCATTTTTCTACAAATAAAGGAGATATACAACAAGTACTCTCTTTTGTTCAGAAAAAAATTGGTGAATATCAAGAATGGAGAAAGAAACAAACAGAAGGTGCTACATCAAACAACAAAAAGCAAATAACCCGAAAATCTGTGCCAGAACCAGTGATCAAAGAAACTGTACCAGAACCAGTGATCAGAGAAACTATTCCTGAACCTGTAATCCAAAAATCTGTGCCAGAACCAGTGATTCAACAAAAAGAAGAGCCAAGAAGAAAAGTGGTAGTGAAAAGAAAAACAGCACCAAAAGAAGTTATTATGGATGATTTTCTCCAAGAAAAAATCAATCCACAACCAAAGAAACAAGAAACAAAAATAACCGAACCCACTAAAGCCAAAGAAGAAAATTTCTTTGATGATGAAGAAATTATCTTTGAATAACATAAAAAAGAATCCCAACCTTGGGATTCTTTTTTACTATTCTTTTGAAACATAGATTTCTAAGGAAACTGTATCGGTCTGCTGATAAATATCAGTCACTAGTAATTCAACCACATACACCCCTGGTTCTGTATACACATGAGGGAGTGGGTCAATTTCATTCTCTAATTCATACCCATCTCCAAAATTCCATTCATATGATACAAGGTCTCACTGAGAAGAAAGAGCATCAAAATCAATTTCCAAAGGAGCAAACCCTTTTGTTCTCGTTGCAGAAATAACTCCAACAGGATCTAAATTACGAACTGTAATAATTTTATTTATTGATGTTGATTGTCCTTGATCATCCAATACTGTTACAGACGCCTTATGAACTCCTGTTTCATTATATTTATGTTTCATAATAGCCTCTCCCATTTTTTTAATACCATCTCCAAAATTCCATTCATAGGACATTATTCTTCCATCCAAATCATATGACTGAGAAGCATCAAACACAATAGATTCTCCCATCATGATGCTTGGAGGATCTGGTTGCACCTGAAGATCTGATACAGGTGGTTGCTGTTTTGCGCTCGATATTTTTATCGACTTGGCGATAGATTCTGTATTCCCATCATTGTCTGTTACATCCAATGTGATCTGGTACACCCCTGCTTTTTGATACGTATGCTCTACGGATTGAGACATTTCTTTTCGAGAATTATCTCCAAAATTCCAAGTGTATTCGACAATTTCACCATCAACATCAATCGAATCTGATGCATCAAAACGAACTACTGCTGGAGCAATCATTTTTTTGCTCGATGAGAAAATCTGAATATCTGGCTCAGGAACTATCATTTTATCTAAAACATACACCATAACAGAACTAGTACTTTTGCTTTGATTATCATCTGTTACTGTCAGCTTTACCTCATATTCACCAGAATCTCTATATGTATGAATCGCTTTATTCCCGAGGAGCTTCTGCCCATCTCCAAAATCCCAAGTATATGAAAGGATATTTCCATCAGAATCCACTGATTCCTCTGAAG
The DNA here is from genome assembly GCA_034717395.1 of Patescibacteria group bacterium. Lineage (GTDB taxonomy): Bacteria > Patescibacteriota > Gracilibacteria > JAYELJ01 > JAYELJ01 > JAYELJ01. The sequence goes on along the minus strand of JAYELJ010000099.1, from coordinate 2,921 downwards.
AAAAACGAACAACAAATGGAGCCTGTCCTGACAACACCTCTGGGGTATGAGAAATAACCGCTGTAGGAAGACCATAGACCTCCGCTATAATCTCATATGTTTCAGACACTGTCTCCCCATTGTTATCCGTAACAGAAAGGGTTCCTGTATATACCCCAGGAGTTTCAAATACATAAGACACTGTTTCTTCATCAAAAACCTGGTCTGCTATTTGCCACTGGTACGCTATAATATCTCCATCTGGATCTTTTACTCCTGACCCATCAAATGTAACAGAGAGCGGTACTTCTCCGGATTCTGGTTGGACTTTTGTTTTCAATACCGGTCGTATATTTTGAATAGAAACAATATCGGCTACCGTTTCTATATCCCCACTAGGAAGCGTAACGGTAAGCTCAACAAGAAACTCCCCTTTTTTCTCATAGGTATGTTGAACACGTACACCAGAAGCCTTTGCTCCATCTCCAAAACTCCAAGAATAATAACGAGCATTTGAAAATACTTCTGAGGCATCAAATGTAACAGGAAGTGGGGCTGATCCTATTTTTGGCTCTATTAAAAGTCCAGAGACATACAGAGCATCTTCCTCTGGCTCTACTATCAAAGACTCTGCTTTTTGTAAACTCAGACTCGTAATAGAAAAGAAGAATGCTGCAGCCATAAGACCGAGAAGAGAAAATATAATTAAATTTCTTCCTCTTTTTTTGATAACATTACTTTCTGCTGCTGCCCAACTAAAACCAATTAAAATACCAGCAAGAGATAACAAAGCAAAAAATGCTATGAATACCACAATTGGATTAGTTGTCGCTTGCTCAGACAAAGATGGCTCTGGAATATCGCTTTTTGAAACAGAAACACCTTCTTCTCCCAACTCTCCCGATTTAATCTGTTGCGCTTCTTCAAATAAATCTACCGACTCCTGACCTGGTTGAAACACAGCTGTAGGATCCTGTATCATATTAAAAAGAAATACGCTAAAAGGAACCAAAAAACCAAGAATTAATAATAGCAAAGCCAGGTTGGATTTTGGCTTTGGCCTGCGTTGAGGAACTTCATGGTTTTGAGGTCTATTTGAAGTTTTTTTAGGCTCTGTGCTTGGTGCTGCGTCTGACTGAGAAGCAGTAACAGGCTCTGGTTGAGAAACAGCTGATACCGGAGCAGATGGAGGAGAAGCATCAGGCACAGGAGTTTGTGGAGCTTCCTCTTTTTGAATATTATTTATTGGTTCTGGAGTAGACCGTTGTTTTTTCTCTTGTCCTCGTGCAACCATATGTTGAATATCATCTCAAACGCTATGTATGAGTTCTGTAGAACGAGTCATGATGAAAAATTAGTAATGAATAACAAAAGGATATGGAGTCGAAATACCGATATTCCCATCTGTATCTTGCGCCTGGGCATACAAAAGCATATCTGTATAATCCTGCAAAACTTCTGCCCCCGGAATAGTAAATGTACATTTTTTATAATCTCTACACTGATCTATATCATATCGAATTTTCTTATCTTGTGACTGTAAATACCAAGAAAAACCTGTTCTCAGATACCCCTCTTCTATATCAGAAGCCAGGAGAGACACTGTAAGCTCTTCTCCAACAATAAAATCATATGCATACGGAACATTTAGAAAGACTTTTGGAACTCCAGAAGATTTATGAACCTGAAGATCAACACTATCATAAGAGACAAACCAATTCCCTTCGCTATCCTGAATCTCTAGTATAGGGTTATACCGAGCTATAAAATCCGTATCGTATGGAGTAACATCCGCATCCGAAGAATAATAATAGGTATGATATATCTTCGCCTCCTCTACCACTTCTTTTTTCCCATCACCAAAATCCCATCGATATGATAAAATTTTCCCATCTCTATCTTCACTACACAAAGCATCAAAAGCTACTACAAAAGGAGACACTCCTTCATCAGAAGCGACAGAAAAACATACAGAAGGTTCTATATCTGGGACCTGATAAAATATTTTTAACAAATCTGTCTGCTCTGTGTTTTTATCACGAACCAGTAAGTAAAAATAATCTTGTCTTTCTTCTGTTGTGAGACGATAAAATCCATAATGAATTTTTTTAGTCTGAAACTTTTTTCCTGTGTCTGAAAACAACCAATGATACTCCAGATCGGAGTCTCATTCTGAACCCAAAGAAAGAGAAGCATCAAATTCATATTCAATATTTCGCAAAAATATCATCTCATCAAGAGGGTCCACATCTACCCATTCTTCGGTACCTTTTTCTCTATAACGAATATGAGACAAAGGATAATTCTCTGCAGAAACAAAGACATACTGTTGTATATCGATAATTGTATCATGGTTCTTTTTGAGAAAGAATTCTATCGGATAGATACCAGGCTCTACATATTCATGTGTGAATTCTGCGCTACTAGATGATATAACCTGTGCATCCGAATCATCTCCAAAGCTCAATTCAGCATAGTAATCATCGGTCCATTGACCCAAAGAAAAAGAAACAAAATATTTCCCATCTTTTGGTTGTGACTGAGAGCGAACAATATCTCCATAACCATCAATCTGTCCTACAAAAGAACTCTCCTCTCATGGAACAAGGCCCACATGATATATTGTTTCCTGATTCCATTTGAGACTCGAGGTAGAAAAGGCTGCATGAGAGATTTCATATTCTCACCTCTTTTCAAAACGCAACACGGGTTTGGTATCAAAAGAAGAGCCTTCTTCTAACACTTGAACAATAGTTTTAGACTCTGTATTCCTATACGAATGTGTGTAAGGATCATACTCTAATACAGATCCATCAAAAGAAATATCCCAACCATCTGTCTCTGTAACAGTAAAATCTGCATTTGGAAGGACCTGAAATACATTGTTTGAATATTCTGTATTGTGACTTACAAGCTGATAAGAAATACTCGACATATTAGAA
>JAYELJ010000098.1:0-10083 GCA_034717395.1 Patescibacteria group bacterium | reverse complement strand
TGAGAAAAGGATTTCCTGACTATGGACAATCAATAAAATTCCAAGAGTCTTCTCAGATAAAGGAAGGAGTAGTAATTGGTTTTGATATACTGGAAGGAAAGATTAAAATAAAACGAAGAGGACAAGAACGTGGAATTACGATGATCAAAATCGAAGACATACAAAACACAGAGAAATAGATTCTCTGTGTTTTTCTGTACATATCTTTACGGCCTGCAAGAAAGTAATCGTTTGAATGATCCCCAGAGAGATCGTAGACCTTCTTGCTCGAGTTTATTGCGGGTATATTCGCTACAGCTTTCTTCTCCTCTTGCTTTATGAATACAAGCTTTGTAGGGGAGGTGTTTCCAAAGAGGAGAGTGATCGAGAGATAGAGTTATCTGATATATACGTATCAACCAGATACATATACGAGAGAGAAAATTGTCTATTTGTGCAACGATATTTTTCAGGAGAGCTTTCACAATATTGTTGAGTTTATTTGATCTGGAAAATATTCATATGCCCACTTGCAAGGGCTACTCCAATAGCATCGGCAGCATCATCTTGTTTGGGGAAATGATCCATCTTGAGAAGGAGTTGTATCATCTTTTGCATAGATGGTTTGTCTGCAGCTCCATTGCCCGTAATAGCGAGTTTGATCTCATTTGGAGTGAGTTCATGGAGAGGAATCTTTTCTCTGTAGCACATTTCTACGAGTATCCCACGAGCATGAGCTACCTGTATCCCATTGGTAACATTCTTGGTAAAAAAGAGTTTTTCCATACCACAGAGATCAGGTTGGTATTTGTCGAGGATCGCTCAAAAATCATCACGAATCTCGGAGAGTCGTGATCCCAGCTCAGTATGAGCAGGTGTTTGGATAGTACCATAGTCTACCAAAGTATCTTTACCATTTTGTGTGTCTACGATAGCATATCCAATAATTGCCAATCCCGGGTCTATTCAGAGTACTCTCATAGGAGGAAGTGAGTGAATAAAATTATTTAATCAACATAGCATCGCCAAAACTGAAGAATCAGTATTCTTGGTCTATTGCTTCCTGGTATGTATCCATGATATGGTCTTTCCCTGCGAGGGCAGATACAAGCATCATGAGTGTTGATTTTGGAAGATGAAAGTTGGTGATCAGTCCATCGATGAAATGGATATCTTCGGATGATTTTATGAAGATATTCGTATCGCCCGAGCCGGGTTGAAGCTGATTTGTAGTGTTATTCCAACATGATTCGAGGACACGAGTTGAAGTCGTTCCTACCGATATAATTCGCTTTCCTGCAGCTTTCGCCTGGTTGATTCTATCTGCTACATCAGACTCAAGAGTGTATTCTTCCGAGTGCATGACATGCTCAGAGATATCATCTGTCTGTACTGGAAGGAAAGTCCCCAGACCTACATGGAGGGTAACAAACTCGGTTTGAATACCTTTTGTTGTCAGTTGGGATAAAAGCTCATCAGTAAAATGGAGTCCAGCTGTAGGAGCAGCTACAGATCATTCGATTTTACTAAATACTGTTTGGTACCGTTCTTCATTTCCTTTCGCGAGTTTTTCTTTGATATAGGGAGGAAGAGGCATCTCTCCAATCTGATGCAAAGCTTCTTTGAATGCTTGTCCTGCTTGATCAAATCGAATAATACGATGTCCATTTTCACATTCTTCTATGACCTCTGCCGAGAGAGTCTGTTTTCCAAATATCACTTTAGCTCATTTTTTGAGTCTCTTCGCAGGACGCACCATACATTCCCAGGTATCGAGTGTTTGTTCTTTGAGAAGAAACACCTCAACACTTGCTCCTGTTGTTTTTTGCCCAATAAGACGAGCCGGGATTACACGTGTTTGGTTGAATACCAATACATCATTTTCTGTAAGATGATCGATGATTTGAGAAAACTGAGAGTGTTGAATACCTCCAGTATTTTTATCAAGCACAAGTAATCTGCTCGCAGACCGATCATCGAGAGGTTTGTGAGCGATGAGATGTTCCGGTAAGTGGTAGTCGAAATCAGAAAGTTTCAAGGGAGGATATCTGGTAATTGAATAATGCAAAAATTTCCTATATAGTATAAGCAAAATATATCTATATACAAATTATTATGATTCAAAATCTTCAAAAAAAATTAGAGTTTATTGAACTGATGGATCAGATGAAAAATATCGAACGTGCAATTTTACTCAAAAATAGGCGGCAAGAAAGTAATGCAGATCATTCATTTCATTTGGCAATGATGGTAATAGTTTTTGCTGAAGATTTTCCTCAGTTAGATACATATAAATGTGTGAAGTTGGCATTGATTCATGATCTTGTAGAAATATATGCAGGAGATACAATAGTGTTAGATATCGAGCATGAGAAAACAAAAGAAGAAAGGGAACGAGCTGCAGTATATAAATTTGCTGCTGAGTTTGGGAATAATATATTTGAAGGACTTATTGATTTGATGAATGATTATGAAGAGAAAAATTCAGCTGAATCAAAATTTGTATATTCTTTGGATAAAGTTCAACCTATAATTCAAGTAGTGAATGAAGGGTGAGAAACATGGGAAAAATGGAAGATTGGTTACGAGAAGATCAAAGCGCGTCAATATAAGAAAATATACCCAGAATTTGGTCTTGATAAGATCCTTGATATTTATTTCAAAAAAGCAGAGCAGGGGAATATGCAGTGGCCTAAAAAATAAAAAACAGCTCAGAATATTCTGAGCTGTTTTCTACACATCAATTTCATCTACTTCCTCATTTTTATGTTTCTTTTTCTCGTTTGCATCTGTGTAACTATTGATAAATACACTCAGCATGGTTGCAAATGGCACAGCAAGGATCACTCCCATGATACCCATAAGCTGACCACCGATGAGCATAGCAACCAGGACAGTAAGAGGACTAATACCAACAGAATGTTTCATCAGTACAGGAACAAGCACATTTCCTTCGATGGTTTGAAGCACCAAAATAAATATAACAACTCCTAGACCAATCAGTGGATCTTGAAGGAATCCAACGATGATAGCTGGAGCACCTGCGATGAAGACACCAATAACAGGGATCAACTCCATAAGTCCAGCAAGAATACCAAAAGTGGCAGCAAACTGAACACCCATCAGGCTATATACTATCCAAGTTGTAATCCCCATGATAAGCATGAGATATATCTCTGCTCGAAACCAAGCTCCCATTTTCTTTTGAATATCTCTCATCATTTTGATCACATTATTTTCGTATTGCAGAGGAGTCAGTGTTCGTACAAAATTCTCTAGATTCTTTTCATCCATGATCATGTAGAGTGACATGATAAACACCGATGCTGCAGATACAATACCTCCAAACAGACCCATAAGTGCAGTAAAAGCATTTTCTCCAATATTCTTAATTCCTTGGCTTGCTTGTCCAAAATGATTCTGAAGAGCTCCTACGACTTCTCATTCATTCCCTCCGAGGTATTTTTCAAGGTATGGTCTAGCAATATCGTAAAAAGGAATATCTTCTACTGAGTTAATATGAGAAAATTTCCCAATAATGTCTTGTGTAAAATCTATGAGTTGAGTGATAAATACAGGAAATACATATGCGATCATGAGACCGAGACTTCCAAATATCATTGTAAGGATAATAGTTCCTGTAATTCCTCGGTTGATTCCTTTTTCTTCAAAATAATCAGCAAAAGGATCGACTGCAGAGGCAATAATCCAAGAAATAAACAGAAGAATAAATATATCACCAATCTCTCCAATGATCTGTGTAAGATAGAATATCGTGAGAATGATAAAACTTGCTTTGATCACAGAAGCAGTAGAAATATTTACAATAGATCTATGTTCATGAGGAACCGATTCTTTGTGCTTTGTTGTTTCTTTTGGTTTTGTATTATTTTTAATAGTCTCTGTCGATGAAGCTGCTTGAATAGATGTTTGTATCTTGTCTATATGTTTCTTTGTATGGTGAAAAAGTTTATCGAACATGGGTGTAGTGTCAGTAAATAAAGAAAAATAACTCTATAATTATAGAGTTGTTTTATAATCTAAGACTAGTGTAATCTATTTTTTTACTTCTGTCCAAGTTTTGCAAATCCACTGAGTACCTCGATTGGTGTCGCAAAGATAATAGTATTTGATTGATCAGAAGATACATCATTGAGTGTTTGAAGTGTTCTGAGATGAAGCGCCCCATCACTTGAAGCAAGAGTACTTGCAGCAGCAGCAAGATTATCTGCAGCAATTTTTTCTCCTTCTGCCTTGATAATAACTGCTCGTTTTTCTCGTTCTGCTTCGGCTTGTTTGGCCATAGTACGTTTCATATCTCCAGGGAGCACAACATCTTTGAGCTCTACACTTTCTACTGTGAGTCCCCAGTTGTCTGAAGCATTATCTATAATGTCTTTGATTTTTTTTGAAATAGATTCACGGTTTGCCAATAGCTCATCGAGTTCTGTTTCCCCAACAATATTACGCATGGTTGTCTGTGCCATTTGAGAAATAGCATAGTAAAAATTCTCTACTTCCAATATAGCTTTTTCAGAGTTTGTTACTCGGTAATAAATAACGGCATTGATATTTGCTGGGATATTATCTTTGGTCATAGCTTCTTGTTCTGGGACATCCACAGCTTTTGTACGAATATCTACTTTTGTCATACTTTGAAAGACAGGAATAATAATTCTCCATCCTGGCTGTGCAGTATAAGAATATTTCCCGAGTGTAAATACAAGCCCTTGTTCATACTGATCTACTTGTTTGATAAAAACTACAAGGAGTGCGATGATCGCGATAAAGGCATAGAAAAACATAATAAATGAGTGTTATAGACTATAAGTATTTTCTATTTGTACTGTACTCTTTTCTCTTTGATAGAGCAAGTGTAGAGATTTATTTATATTGCACTTGCATCCTTGATAATTATTAGTTATGATACAGACACCTTGGTTAGTATCCTAATGGTAATCTGTTTGGTAAAAAATTCTCTTAATTTCTTGAATGAAACAATAGCTACAAAATAAAGTTATAAAAAATAGAGATACTAACGAATAGAACAAGGGAGTGGTGATCTTTGTAGAAATCATCCTGGATCCTGAGAAGTATTATGTCTGTATAAGATATCGTATGGAGGACAGAGCATACATAGTTTTTGTATGCGAACTATACAAAATTATAAGCTATCCTGGTTTTATCTAGGATAGCTTTTCCGCATCTTTAATTTCTAGGATAGAGTAGATATATATGTATCAATAATTGTTTGTTGATCATATATCTCAACAGTTTTGAGAGCATTATTTCTTAATGTATTTGCCTGCGCTAGGTTGCTGATGAGACCTTCAATTTTGTTTGCAAGGTCTTGCTCATCTCCTGCTTGGTGCAATACCCCATCTGTATTATTGGTAATGGTATTTTTTGGTCATCCTATATTGCTCGCTATCACAGGCACTCCTGATGCCATCGCTTCAATGATTGTACGCCCAAATGGTTCTGGCTCGGTACTAGCATGGATAAGAAGATCGTATCTTGGAAGAAGAGAGTATATTGGCTGAGTGGAATATCAACAGAGTTTGATATTATTTTCTTTTAATTTTTCACTTTCTCCTTTCAACTCATTTATAGACTCTTGGCTTTTTGTATCTTGGCTTTCGAGATGTCCCCAGATATCAAGCTGCAGAGCATATCCTTTTTTTCTTAATATACTCATAGCTTCAATCGCAATATGCTGTCATTTCCAGTGGTCGATACGTCCAACCATACAAATATTTTGTATTTCTGTGATTTCCTTGCGAGAATGGAAAAGTGACAGATCGAGCGAATTGGGAAGTAGTTTATTTGTTGGAAGACTGTAGTGTTTGGCAATAGTAGGGGATACCGGGAATATATGCTGTGGAATAGTACTCCAGTATTGAAATAGTTTCTTTGGAAAACTCATATCATGAAGGATCCAGTTGATCGGTGTTCCTCAGATTTTGGCTGCGATGCTGGCAATCATATGACTGCGTACGGTATTGGAATGGATGAGGTCTATATTGTGTTTTTTGAGTAGTTTTCCAATAAATATAATAGCAGGAAAAAACTTGATAATACTGGTAATACTCAATTTGAGAGAAGGAAGAGGGTAGTGAATACATGTAATAGAAGGATCTATGTTTTTTGTGTATTCAGGGTTGCCTGATGTTAGGAGAAAGAGCTTTCTCTTTTGTGTATTGTGAGAAACCAGAGTATTCATAAGCTCTTGATTGTACAGCTCAGCACCTCCAATAAAATCTCACTGATCGATAAAAAGAATATTTTGACAAGACATATTTCGAGGATTAGGAAGAAAGTGGAGGAAGCTCTTTTGACAATGTGTTTGTGGAACTGTACACTGTATATAGCAGTATTATACTGCCTGGATATAAAAGTACAAATGAATTGTATATATATCTTGCAAATTGTTACTGAATTTATATTTATTATTTTTTTGATAGCCCTATGTTCATATTTTATATGACAATAATGGGTCTTATCGCGGGTATTTCTTTTACATATTTGTATCTTCGCTTTGTGGATAAGCAAGGAGTTTCTCAGTCTAAATCGCAGGCAGAGAACATCCTAAAAGATGCAGAAAACAAAAAGAAAGAAATAATGATTGAAGCCAAAGAACAAGCTTTTCAAATATTAGAAGAAGCAAAAAAAGATGAGAAAACTCGTCGTGAATATCTTTCTGAAATAGAACAACGTTTAGAGAAAAAAGAAACACATCTTGATAACAAAACAGAATCTTTAGATGAACTCAAAGAATCTTTAGATGCAGAAAAACAATCTATCAGAGAAACAAAAGTATCTCTTCAGAATAAACTCGAAGAGCAAAATACAAAACTTTTGGAGATATCAAAAATGTCTCGAGAAGAAGTTATTGCGCAATTGATGCAAAACTTTGAAGAAGAGATTCAAGATACTATGAAACAAAAACTCTATAATCTTGAATCAGAATACAAAGAAACAGCAGCAAGCTTGGCATCAGAAGCCATTGGAACTGCCATATATAAACAAGCAAGTGATGTCACTGCCGAATCCACTGTAACCATCGTAAATATACCTTCTGATGATATCAAAGGTCGTATTATCGGTCGTGAAGGTCGTAATATCAATGCTTTCGAATCGCGTGCGGGAGTGGATGTCATTATCGATGATACTCCAGGAACGATTCTTATCTCAGGTTTTGATCTTGTGCGTCGTTATGTTGCTAAGATTGCTCTAGAAAATCTTGTTGCGGATGGACGTATTCATCCAACAAAGATCGAAGAATCAATTGAAAAAGCAGAAGAATCTGTAAATAGTCTTATTATTGATTTTGGAGAAAAAGCTCTTTTTGAGCTTGGTATTACAGGAATACATCCAGAGATGGTGAAACTTCTTGGACGTCTTCGTTTTCGTACATCTTATGGTCAAAATATCCTACGTCACTCGATAGAATGTGCCTATCTTGCAGAGACGATGGCCCATGAGATTGGTGCAGATGCAGAGATAGCCAAGATTGGAGCTCTGTTTCATGATGTTGGGAAAGCCCTCACACATGAATCGCAAGAATCACATGTACAGTTAGGAGTTGATGTTGCACGAAAGTATGGTATGGATGAGAAAATCCTCAACTGTATCGAAGCACATCATGAAGATGTACCGTTTACCTGTGTCGAAGCCCAGTTGACTGCTGCAGCAGATGCGATTTCTGCTTCTCGTCCTGGTGCTCGTCGTGAATCAGTAGAAATATATATCAAACGACTTCGTGAACTCGAAGATCTTGCCGGATCTTTCGATGGAGTCAAAAAAGCATATGCAATACAAGCTGGTCGTGAAGTTCGTATCATCGTAGATCCTATGCAGGTCGATGATATCGCTTCTACCAAACTGGCTCACTCTATTGCATCCAAAATACAATCAACACTGACCTACCCAGGTCAGGTAAAGGTGAACGTTACCCGCGAGACCCGCGTAGTAGACTACGCAAAATAGAGAAAAACACCCTTTCGGGTGTTTTTCTATTTGAAAGTATCAGTGATTTGGTCGAACGATTATTTTAGATATACTAGAGGTTTTCGTAGTTGTTTTTGTCTATTTTCTTGTTTTTTTATAACAAAACTGATAGTATATGGGTCGAAATGTTACTCATAATATATTTATATGTTTGTTGAACAAAAATGATCATATCGATACCTTGTAAAGAAAACAAAGGGAATAAAAATATCTTGTTCTTTGAGAGACCCAAGACAAGTAAGTGTGATAGATATAGACACTCTGACACAAAAAGAATGTGAATGAATACTATCCAAAGGATATTGTTCTCTACTACGAGAAGATATATATTATACTCATATACTCAAAGATGTACTTATACAGTCTTTGTTTTTGCAGAATATACTGAATATATATTGAGATCCAAGCATTACGTGTACGGATGATATATCAATATCTGGAAAAAAATATGTTCATATTGTTAATGATTTTCACAAGGAGTTTATTTATCAATCGAATAGAATAGAAGGAAGTAAAATTCCTCGTGAAATTTTAAAGAAAGTGATTGAAGAAAAAAAATATACATATTCATTGAAAAATGAAATACAAGAGGTAAAGAATTCTCAACAGGCATTTGATTTTATCAATCAAAAGTTTGTATTTAATCAAACAAATATCAAGAGGCTATATCATATACTGACAAAATCTCTTCTAAAATCAAATGGAACAAAATATAGAAGAGGATATAAGATTTTGGATAATGTTGTAGGGAATAGTAAGACAACAGCTCCAGAGAATGTAGATAGAGATATGGAAAAATTACTTAGTTGGTATCATGAGAATAAAAAAATAACCTGTCCTTTTGTGCTTGCGTTTGAATTTCATTTACGATTTGAACAGATACATCCTTTTGAAGATGGAAATGGCAGAACATGAAGGCTTCTTATGAATAAAATTTTGATGATGAATAATCTTCTCCCTATGATGGTGTTTGAAGAAAATACTCAAAAATATTTCAATGCAATTCGTTCTGCGGAAACAGGGTATAAACAAAAATATTATAGTTTCATGTTAGATCAGTACAAAAAGACATTAGAACAGGTATATTATAGAAAGATTAAATAATATCTCAAGGTGAACGTTACCCGTGAGACCCGCGTAGTAGACTACGCAAAATAAAAAAAGCAGACCGTCATCGGTCTCTTTTTTATTGTCGAGAATATACTATGCAGCTGATTTGTTTCCACATCCACATCCTGTACATCCACAGTCAGAATTATTTGCTGCACCTGCTGTTGCAGTGGCAATCATCTCTTTGAGATCTTCTGCTGATTTGAATCCCATTTCTGTTGCACATACTTTCCCATCACAGAGAACAAAAAGTGTTGGAATAGAACGGACACCGAATTGACCAGCAAGTTCCCCAGCTGCATCTACATCAATTTTGCAAATTTCGAATTCTCCATTGGCCATTTCTTTAAGCTTTTCAAGCTCTGGAGCGATCATCTGACATGGTCCACACCAATCTGCATAGAAATCGATAAGTACTGGTTTATCTGAACCAAGTACATCATTTTGAAAAGTAGATGCAATGTCAGCTGTATCTTTATTAATTTTGATCATAATTATAATGAATTATTAATATAATATATTTAGAGAAATATCCTCATTCCTCATCCTGACAGAAGCTGCTCTATCAATCAAGTAATAAGGAGTATGTTTTTATATACCAGCTTCTTTTTTCTTTTTCTTCATCATTTCTTCTACTGTGAGACCATGATCAATCCATTTTGAAAGAAATGGAGTAGCCAGGAAGATAGAAGAATATGTCCCGATGATCGTACCGATAACCAGTGTGAGCACAAAGTAGAAGATTGAGTTTCCTGCAAAGAATAGGAGAGCAAGAAGAGTGATAAGGATAGTGATCGAAGTGTTCAAACTACGAGCGAGTGTTTGGTTGAGTGCTTCATTGGCAAGTTTTGGAACCGTACTTTTCATATTTCCCATAAGATTTTCACGGAAACGATCGAATACTACGATGGTATCATGTACCGAAAACCCAAGAACTGTCAGGATAGCAGTGATGAACATGGCATCGATCTCTGCATTGAACAT
>JAYELJ010000097.1:0-2023 GCA_034717395.1 Patescibacteria group bacterium | reverse complement strand
GAGTAATTACTCTCCCAGATCCAATGTACTGATACACAACACCATCCAAATTTGAGATAAAATCATTCCCTTCAAAAGTCTCATGAGCTAGTATTTTATGATACATACGATCATCATCCCAGTCACCAGCTGGCAGCACAGCCCCTGTTAGTAAAGTATCTATATTGGTACTCAATAGAAAAGGTGTAGTATCTTCATCTATTCGATAGGTAATATCTTGGCCCAAACTAAAAAAGTATATATCATCACTCAAATTCTTATCTACAGCCTGCAGATGCTGAGGAAAATCTATATCAGAAATATGCAATGGAGTATCTGTATCTCCAGCAAGAACAATATATTCTCCACTATCCAGTCCAGATATACAGACAATACCCTCATCATATTGGTTACAGCGAGCATCTGTAGACAGACGAATATCTAACACCTCTTTTGCATTTTTCCACTCCCCCATCACAAAAATGTTGGCATGGTACTGATCAAAAATACCGAGAATATTTCGAAACAATGAAGAAGAGGTCAAAACGAGTACCCCTAACACTACAATCGATATAACCACTTCTATAATAGTAAATGCACGCATATTTATTGCCAAAAAGAAAATTGCAAAGATTTTTCTGAAACAAGACTATCGTGATAATAGGATTTGAACGTACAAGAAATAACAAAACGTGTACTGATATCCAAGTCCTTTCTATCATCTATACGACAGGAGTGCCGAATATGATTAGAAGCATTCGTTTCCTGAAAAGAATAATCATGACGGTAAAACAGTGCAGCATCTTCATCCAAAGCTCACTCGACATACCACTGAGTTGCATTTCGTTTCAGCTGGATATAGTCTCCTTCTACCTGTGATATCAAAGTAAGATCATCCAAGATACGAGGGATACTTTCGGTAAGAGAATGAAACGAAAATATTTGTTTATAACGACTCGAAACCTGAGAAAACGTCATCACAGAGGAGAGTATCAAAGATAGAACAATCAAGAATATCCCAAGCGATATGATACTTTCAATTAGAGAAAAAGCTCTCATAGAAATATAATTAATAAGAAAACGAAAACACCTCTTCTCTTCCCTGAAAATCAAAGAAAATTTTCCAATCAGCAAAATAACGATCATCTATACTATCATACACCATACGTCTCCCATCTGCATAGAGGTATAGAGAAAGCGAGGGCTTGGAAACCCATGATCACAGTACCGTATCGTACACAGATAGAGTATCTATATATATAGGGCTGTCTATATGCCCCGAACTATATCGAAACAAACGAAGGTATTCTTGAAACTCAGTAGATGTACTCTCTGGTATCAGAGAAAGCGTCAGTGTCTGTAGATCATCATCAAAGGAAAGTACAGAGCCGGTATCAGATACCACAATATCCTTTGTTACGACTTCATCCCGATCCGACACTCCATGTAATACAAAGGCATCGGTGCTTGCAGAAATATCAAAATCCGTACGAACGAGAAACCTGCTGCTCGATAGCAGTGTATCTGATATAACAAAACTTCCTGATTGAAAATAGGATACAAAGTATTTCCCAGTCTCCCCCAGCTCATCTGTATCAAAATCTATATATATATCCTCTCCTCGAATCAATGCCTGCGTCTGAAGAGAAATAAGTTGTTGTTGGAAAGTTCGTTCAAAATTCCGTTTATCTATAAAATCCAAAAACTTCCCAGCGGAAAGAACAGAGGTTCCTGCAAGAATCCCTGTAATACCTACCACCACGATAATTTCTAAAAAAGTGTATGCTTTGATAATTCTCAAATAAAAAACAGACATGAGCAAATCATGTCTGTAGTCTATAAGAGTTCCGATCTAAAATCAAGGATCTTAGTATTACTCGAACGAATAAGGGAGAGCACTTGAGCTTCCATCAGTAATTACTGTTCCTGTAAAATTCAAGAGACCAGCAACTGCACCTGATGCTGTTGAAAGTATCACTTTCTCATTTTTAAAATGTGGTTTTACTAGAGAATTTACTGTAAGTCCCGTAGATGTTACGCCAGA
>JAYELJ010000096.1:0-2035 GCA_034717395.1 Patescibacteria group bacterium | reverse complement strand
ATCACTCGTCTCTCGTTCGATGCAACTTCAATATGGTTTCATTGGTCGAAAGGAGTAAAATCTCACGAGCTAATATTCAAAGCTCATACGAGTATAGATTTCTCATTTCATTCACAGAGGTGTTTGAAATTGGTCTCGGTCATATCGAATTGTATCATAGGAATTTCGACACGGATCGTATCGAGCATATATGTGTATTTTAAAGGATAAAGTGTGTTTTTACTTTTTATTTCTGTTTTTGTTAAAATAGAGTATTTCCCTTCAGCTAGAGGCTCTGCAAGAGAGACCTGTTTGGGTGTAGCTCTCGTGGTGCTTTCTTCCTGTATGTGTTGCGGAATCTGCAACCGGGGGTGGGTGTTACTATATCCCACCCCAAAGATGAGAATATTTCCCGAGAGTAAGTACATCGATATTCTCCTGTCTGCGGAGATATATGTTCTTGGCAGCAGGAAGATAGCTATATCCGTACAATAATCGGAAGAAATACAGTTCAATGTAACTATTGCATCCATCTTCTGGGGTGATAGCCATGGCATGGAGGATCATGAGAGATCGGTAATCTATTCGTTTGAGTTCTTGCTCTCTGTCTGGATACAGGATTCTGTATCGTTCCAGATCGATCATAAACTCGGGATTCCTGGGAAAGATCAGTCCATCCTGGCAGAAAATATGTTTATGGATATTGAGATACCACAGAAGCTGAGAAATCCCTTTCGATATATCGATAGAAGTATCGTATCCAATCTGTCCAAATTGCTGTTTTTCTTTGAACAAGTATTCTTGCTGATTCAACAAGATAAAAGCCGTATTAAACCATTTTGTATCTGTTTTCATAAACCGTATCTGTTTATGAAATTCTTCGTATCCTGGGTGTCTATCATCTACGATGATGACATCAGGTGTGGAAGTCTTGAGGTAGCTTTTGAACCCATACATCGTACTGAAGAAGAGTACTGAATGCTCTTGGTCTGGTTTTATCCTGAGGAAATATTCCTTGAGATATTTATCTGTGCTAAGAATAGCCACCTGGAGTATCCCATCTGTTTTGATATACATGTTTGTTTTTTGAGTAAGTAATATGAAATTTCTTACTCTCCGGAGAGTGGTGTTTATGTTTGCAATTTTATTTTTGTTTTTTTTACTTCCGTCGAAGCTGGGTGAGAAAGGCCTTCCTCTGGTACCGTCCTGAGCATAGAAAAATCCAAGCAACAAAAAAAGAGACTTTTTGATAAAATCTCTTTAGGTGTATTGAGTATTCGGCTTGTGTACCGAATAGTCCAATGATTCCAAGAATCACTGGACTGGTATTTTTTACTACATCATCTCTATTTCTATATAGAAAACAGAGGGCTTGCGTAATTTTATCAATGTTTTATATTTGACAATGTTTCCAGAAAGGAATATAGTCGAAACAAATAAAAATAAAAGTAGATACGCGCGTATATCAAAAAATAAAAGGTTCTTTCAAATATATATTTCAGAATTATATTTGCTTATTTTTCATCTCTTATGAATACAGCTAACTATCTATTTTTATCCCCAGAGAAAAAAGCATATATGCTTTCGATAGAAACTATTATTGCTTTATCTACTTTTGAGAAAATTATTGTTCGAGCTATTCTTATGCAAAAAGAACGAAGAGTTCTTGGATCAAAACTGATAGTCTTTCTTGCGAATCAGATATCAAAAGCAAGATTCTATGATTTGATCAACAAACTTATAGAGTATTCAATTATTGGAAAAGAAATTATTGAGAAACAAACCTATTACTTTCTCAAAGATCCATGCGAAATTGAAAAAAAAGAAGAAGAAAGAAAAAAGGCTCTCAAATAAGTTCGAGCTCGTTTTGACAACATGTTCCCAGAAAATAGCTCCTATGTAGACCTCATTGAAACCATGGATGATGTCATTGCTCTCCATGAGGAAATCAATAGTCTGCCATTAGGGACTGTTGTGTATACATCAGGACAAGGTTCTTTGTGTATGGGTGAAGACAACGCTATCGAGTGGTATGATCGGTTCAAAAAGAAAGGGC
>JAYELJ010000095.1:0-2040 GCA_034717395.1 Patescibacteria group bacterium | reverse complement strand
TTACGGTAACAAAAAACCCGCAATTGCGGGTTTTTTGTTTTTGATTTCCAAAATAGTGACATCCAGTGGAATAGAGTTTTTTATTTTTGTTTTTATTTTTGTTTGGATTCAAAGAATGTGCTTTAAGACTTTTTGGAATGGTTTGTGATAGTGTCTGGTACCAAAGTATGGAGTAGTGTCCGATACCTTCGTATAGATTATCTTTTTGTTTATGATTTGAGGTTTTTCCTCATTTCCTATACAGTATATCACAGATTGAGATATATTTCGAACATTGTCTGTTGACAGTATTTTGTAATATGTTGCTTGGTTCTCTCATATTCTCTTTATCGTTACTTCTATGCTTTCTGCTCTGTTTTTTCAGTTTGATGTATACCAGTTTATTGCATTTGTTACTGTTATTGTCATAGCTCTCTCATTTCATGAATACGCTCATGCTCGCATGGCATTTCTTCTGGGAGATATGACAGCTGTACATGCTGGTCGTATGACACTCAATCCTCTCAAACATATAGATCCTCTTGGGGCGATTGCATTCCTGGTGATTGGGTTTGGATGGGGGCGTCCGGTTCCGGTAGATCTTTCTCATACTTCTCACCCACGCAAGAATGATATGCTTGTAGCTTTTGCGGGTCCTCTGATGAATATAGCTCTCGCATTTTTTGCTTTTGTTATTATTTCTTTCGGACTCTATCCCGAGCAACTCGAATACTTTTTCAAATTTTTCTTGGGAATTAATATTACACTTGCTGTTTTTAATATGCTCCCATTTTCTCCTCTCGATGGTTCTCATATAGTATACAACCTGTTAGGGGCAAATTCTTCTCCTGTTGCACGCAAATATTTGTACTATTCAGCCCCTGTTTTTATCTCTCTTATAGGTCTTGATTATATTTTTCATACTAATATTCTCTGGTCTATCATATCACCTGTTCGAGATATTATTCTGCTTATATTCCACCTGATTTTGTAAAACTCTGTAGTAAAAGTGTCTTCTTCTGTATATATATCGGTATATCTCTTTGATCGTCGTATATTTGCAGGAGGGGAGTTTGTGTACCTGTATAACCTGGATCAAGAATTACATCCTGGTTCTTTACTATCGGTAGAGTTTGGTTCAGAGCTAGTGTTAGCTCTGTTTGATCGTGTGTTGAGTGAGGATGAGATAGCCCAAATGGATATAGATAGAGAAAAAATCAAGGAAGTGCAAGAAGTAAAACAATGGCACATATCTGCGTATGGTTTGGCTTTGGCTCAATTTATGGCTCAGAGGTATTTTTGTAGTGTTGGACAGGCTTTGTCAGCTTTTCTTCCTAAACAAATCAAAGAACAATCTTTTCAAAAAGAAAAGACGCAGTATTATCAAATAGACCCACAGATACAGGAAGAAACCCTGCATGCTATTCGAGGGAACAAACAGAAAGAGTTGATAGCACAATTACAAAAAGCTGGAGAATCTTCTCGGAAAGAATTATCTGGTTTTTCTTTGGCAACGCTTCGTTCTTTACAGGAAAAAAGCATTATTCAAAGCAGAGAAGAAGAGTGTTTTTTAGATATTGGATATGCTTTATCCGATGAAGAGATGGAGCAGTTTATTCAGTATACACTTAATACCGATCAGCAGACTGTTGTTGATGATATTCTACAGAGTGATAGATCTTGTCATTTGATCCATGGGGTTACCGGTTCTGGGAAAACAGAAGTGTTTTTGCAGCGCATAGAACAAGTACTGCAATCTGGACAGCAGTGTCTTGTATTGCTTCCAGAGATTGCTCTTACTCCGCAAACACTTGCTCGCTTTACCGCTCGATTCTCCGAGTTGTTTTCTCAGGATCAGCAGATAGCTATGCTGCATAGTGGACTGTCTGATAGAGCACGAGCATCAGAATATCTTCGTATTTCTGAAAATAGGGTTCCCTTGGTGATTGGCTCTCGTAGTAGTATTTTTGCTCCATTTCAAAATCTTGGGCTCATAGTCATGGACGAAGTTCATGATGAAAGTTTTCATCAAGATTCTACTCCTCGGTACCGAACATTAGA
>JAYELJ010000094.1:0-2056 GCA_034717395.1 Patescibacteria group bacterium | reverse complement strand
GTACTTGGTTTCTTCTGAGTACTTGTTTCATAAGACATCCTTTTTTTTCGATGAGAAATCTCATCTCCCGGTATTTAAAAGATCGGTCATCTTCCAGCTGATTATGTTTGACCATAACCTGCCGGTACAGATCCACCACCAAGGTGATGAATCCTACCGAAAGATTATTCTATATTACGAGTAGATTTAGTAAGTTCATAAAAATAGTCTTTTGTGAAACTGGGATGAATAGATTCTTCATAAAACTGAATAAGCAGATCTACCTTCTTCTGAATAATTGGATAACGATCATATATCCACCAGAGATCTCCAACATATTCAGCATTCTTCCCAAATGAATACTCTTGAAATAATGCTAATTGAGCAAAGGTATTATAATCATCTTCGAACGTAGCTGCTCAATACGCCCAAAGAAAACCATTTTCTTTGGTTTTCATCCATTCCGAACTCCATCCCCTCGTCTCATCTATCCAATCTCAGAAAAAATATTTCCAGTTTTCTGGGAGAGCTTCTATCCATTGTTTTTTCGGGAATTTGTATTTATTACTATTCACAAGTACACTTGAGAACTCATGGTGCAGGGTTCAGCGGAGTGCAGACTCATTAGTGTTGGTATCTTCTCCAGCGAATCATAGGAGGATTTCATTTTCTTTATAATTCTCACCATTACGGGCCATGATTTGTTCATTCACTGTACCTGCATAACTGGTATTCAACTGATCATACACACATATTCTGGTAAGGTATTTGTCCAATACTTCCTGTGGGTATTTAGCCAGTTCTTCCTTGAGGGCACCTATTGCTTGCTGCCTTCTGTCATCTCACTGAGGGATGAGTTGCATATCATCCTCAAAGTACCATTTGGCATTACATTCATCTGTAAATACAATATCTGTTTGTGTGTCAAACACATGGGTATTCCAATACATCTTATTCGCCTGAGCATATTCACCAGATGATTTTTTTGCATTAATCACTATCTTTGCCATTTCTCAACGAGTGAGGGTATGTTCTGGGTGGTATTTCCCATCCTGTTTTCCATGGACGATTCCAAAGCTTGCTGCCTCAGAGGCACTTAACATCCAATCATCCATACCGTAGATATTCCCCATGAGTTTTTCTCATTCATCAGGAAAATACCTATGTATAAAATCATCTATACGTATATAATTTCATTCTTCTGAACTTCATCTATCTACGCGTTGTTGATTCAATTCATAAAGAATATCCATAACTTTCTGGATCATTTCTCATCTGGAGATAGGTGTGTCGTAGATATTTTCCCCTCGCTTTTCTTCTATCTCAAACTCATATGGGGTACCTACAGGATCACAGTCTCTATTAGGAGGATTATTATCATATGCATATGACCACTGAGTTTCACAATCCTGGTACCGAAAATACCCCAAGTACCTATCCGCCCACTTTCCATCTGTTGGGTAACTAAACAGAGTATCCTCCGAGATATATGGCAGGATATGTGGCACCAGCACTTCGGTCATAATCTTATATGCCTCCGCCTTGGTTATCTGGGCATCTGGGCGGTAGACTGTTTGTCCGTTCTCCACATACCCATTGAGCGGCATGATCTCATCCAGCTGCTGCACATATTCCTGGCTCCAGTGTCCTTGGAGGTCTGCGAACTTGGATGCTTGGGCAGCAGGAATATCCTGAAACACATTCAGGATGACAAGGGAGAAAGCAAGGATCGGTATAACAGATTTTGTAATATTCATTATCTTGGATAGTTTCTGGAAAAATTATAAACAAAAAAACACAAACAGAGGACAAGAAAACCAAGTCTTGTATTCTCGTGATGAGTTACAAGACAAGATTTTTTGTCTTTTTGTTTGTGTTTTTCTTTTCACAAAGAAATACTACTCTTTCTATTTGGTATTTGCAATATTTAATTTATGTTTTTTTGTATACATTCTTCGCTGCCAATTATGATGTATATTTTTTCGCATGAGCTTCAATAGCTGCAAGACGTTCTTTTTCATCTGTTATATCTATAGCTTTTGAAATATCTGGATGAATTTTAAATCATTCTTTCCCA
>JAYELJ010000093.1:0-2067 GCA_034717395.1 Patescibacteria group bacterium | reverse complement strand
TATCCGTACAGTAATCTGAAGAAATACAATTCAACATAACTATTACATCCATCTTCTGGGGTGATAGCCATTGCATGGAGGATCATGAGAGATCGATAATCTATTCGTTTGAGTTCTTGTTCTCGGTCTGGATACAGTATTCTGTATCGTTCCAGATCGATCATAAACTCGGGATTCCTGGGGAATATCAGTCCATCCTGGCAGAAGATATGTTTATGGATATTGAGATACCACAGAAGCTGAGAAATCCCTTTCGATATATCGATAGAAGTATCGTATCCAATCTGTCCAAATTTCTGTTTCTCCTTGAACGAATACTCCTTCTGATTCAACAAGATAAAAGCCATGTTAAACCATTTTGTATCGGTTTTCATAAACCGTATCTGTTTATGAAATTCTTCGTATCCTGGGTGTCTATCATCTACGATGATGACATCAGGTGTGGAAGTCTTGAGATAGCTTTTGAACCCATACATCGTACTGAAGAAGAGTACTGAATGCTCTTGGTCTGGTTTTATCCTGAGGAAATATTCCTTGAGATATTTGTCAGTGCTGAGGATAGCAACCTGGAGTATCCCCTCTGTTTTGATATACATGTTTGTTTTGAGTAAGTAATAGAAATTATTCTTACTCTCCGGAGAGTTTGTAGAGATGGCCTATCTCTGGTACCGAACTGAGCATAGAAAAACCCAAGCAACAAAAAAAGAGACTTTTTGATAAAATCTCTTTAGGTGTAGTTAGTATTTGGCTTGTATATAATCCAGTCCGCTCTTTCCGCGGAAAGAGCGGACTGATGTTTTTACCTATGTTTTGAGCTTTTTTCGTAACAAAAACATGACTTGCATAATTTTATTTATATTTTATATTTGACAATATTTTCAGAAAGGAATATATTCAAAACAAATAAAAATAAAAGTAGATACACGTGTACATACAAAACAAAAGGTTCTTTCAAATATATATTTCAGAATTATATTTGCTTACTTTTGATCTCCTATGAATTATAACGATACACATCTATTTTTGTCTTTAGATAAAAAGGAATACATGGGTATTATACATACCATTATTCAACCATCTTACTTACAGAAACTATTCATCCAAGTACTATTACGTCAGAAGGACCGAAGAATACACGCAGAGAAGTTTTTGTCTGAGTTATCTGGAAAAGTTTGAAAAACTCGTTTTTATGAAATCCTGAATCAGCTCATAAAACTTTCAGTCATTGGAAAACAGATGATAGAAAATACTTTGTATTATGTTCTTGAAAATCCTGAGAAGATTCATGAGAGAATCCAAGCAGAGAGAAAAAGAGAAGATGAAATTCTTCAGTCTCTAAAAACACAACACGGAAACATGTTTCCTGAAGATAGTTCCTACATAGATCTGATTGAAACTATGGATGATGTTATTGCTCTCCATGAGGAAATCAATAGTCTGCCATTAGGGACTGTTGTGTATACATCAGGACAAGGTTCTTTGTGTATGGGTGAAGACAACGCTATCGAGTGGTATGATCGGTTCAAAAAGAAAGGGCTGATCAATTATATTACCTACGGAAAGAACGGATACCATTTCTGGTCTGATACCTTTCATCAGGATATATATAAACACTTTGGACTCTCGCATACAGATCTCAAAGCCGTACAGTTAGATCCTCAGGAGTTATACTGTATTATCGATCAACAGGAATCAGATCAACTGTTTGAATGAGAATATACCTGTATCACTCCAAATTTCGTTGCTCGGTTCCATAAGAATCCTCAGACAGAGGGGTTCCATGGGTATATCAATAGACACCCAAACCATGTACGTCGAATGTATCTCGGACAACAAGCTATCTGGGAAAAGCACTGCCCAGAAAAAGAAGAGATATTTTACTATGATCTGGATCGGGTAAACAAAACGAAAAATTGTCTTGGGTACAAATACAAAAAAGAGCCTCAAGCTGAGACTCTTTACTCTGAATAAGATCAGATTTATGCTCCCCATCCTCCCATAGTAGTAGTTGGTTTAGGAAATAGTAGTGTCGATTACTATTCCAATCTTACAATAATCAGGGTCTTT
>JAYELJ010000092.1:0-2087 GCA_034717395.1 Patescibacteria group bacterium | reverse complement strand
GGTATTTTATTTAATTTTATTATAGTATGTCGGCAAATGCAAGTTTTCCCTTTACTTCCCGTAACTTTGATTCTGCCGTGTTTTTGGATACTGCTCATATGACTGTGATTTCTGGTGATGGATGATACGGATCTCCGTCTTTTTCTCGTACAAGAGAAAACCCATATGGTGGCCCAGATGGAGGCAATGGAGGAAAAGGTGGGGATGTATATTTTGTAGTAGAAGAAAACCTATCTACTTTATCTCATTATAGACATCAAAAAGAATACCAAGCTCCAAAAGGAGAATATGGTCTGGGGAAACAAATGTATGGAAAAGAAGGTGAAGACCTGAGTCTTCCTGTCCCTCCTGGAACATTGGTATACAATGATGATACTGGAGAACTGATTTGTGAGTTAGTCACTCCTGGAGATCGTCTACGTATTGTAGAAGGTGGTCGTGGAGGATATGGAAATGAACATTTCAAACGCAGTACCTATCGTACTCCAAAATTTGCGGAGCTGGGTGAACCAGGGAAATCTATGAATATTCGTTTGGAGCTGAGCCTGGTAGCAGATTTTGCTATTCTTGGTGTTCCTTCTGCTGGGAAATCAACTCTTATCT
The DNA here is from genome assembly GCA_034717395.1 of Patescibacteria group bacterium. Taxonomy (GTDB): domain Bacteria; phylum Patescibacteriota; class Gracilibacteria; order JAYELJ01; family JAYELJ01; genus JAYELJ01. Next base: position 1,484 of record JAYELJ010000092.1, on the reverse strand, counting down.
CTGTTCTTTCCAATGCAAAACCAAAAATTGCAGCGTATCATTTTACGACACTCGTACCCAACCTGGGTGTATGTCAGTGGAAATCAGCCAACTTCGTGATCGCTGATATTCCGGGGCTTATAGAAGGGGCTAGTGATGGAAGAGGCCTGGGAGATCAGTTTCTTCGTCATGTGCAACGTACACGTGCTCATATTCATCTGATTGATGCAAGCTTGGATTCGGTAGAAGAGATGATAGAAAACTATCATATGATCAATGCAGAACTAGAAAAATATGATCCAGTTCTTGCAGCCAAACCACAAGTCGTGGCTCTTTCAAAAATGGATTATATCGATTCTGAGCTGGGAGAGTATATTTTATCCGAACTCAAGACCAAGCTCAGGGTAGATATTCTTCCTATTTCTTCTGCTACGTTTCAAAACATAGAAACCCTCAAAGATATCCTGCTAGAAAAATACAACGAGCTTCCTTCATCGTTGCTGGCAGATACAGATAATGGAGAAAAACAAACCGATATTTTTGTAAACGAATATATTCGAAAAGATGGTGATGCTTTTATCTATGACTCAAACTATGGAAAAGATACACAAGCGTGTTTTCTAGAACGAGATAATGATGGTGTGATTCGTATTACGGGTATTCGTCTCGAACAGATTGCTGTGATGACCGCTTTTGATAACGAAGAAGGAATGGCTCGTCTCTATGATGTATGTCTCAAAAAAGATGTGGATGAGATGCTGCTTAAAGAAGGGGCAGAGATTGGTGATCGTTTTCGTATCGCAGATAAAGAGCTCATATACATGTGGCGTCCTCGTAATAGAAAGAAAAAATAACCCAATCTGGGTTATTTTTTGTAGTTGTATATATTCTCGATTATTTGTTTTCTCCCGAGAATACTTGTACGTAGTAATACACATCATGATCTTTGTATTTTCATACAGTAATTCCAATACCAACTTCTTGAAACAGGGGATTTACAATATTTTGAAAATGCCCCGGTGAGTCATAGAGATGTTTTTGTGCAAGTACTTCATTTCTATCTATCGATAGATTTTCCCCAAAGACTTTTCCGTACATATTTTCTTCTCAGACTATTTCTTCTATCCGATCCAGTAGCTCGGAATCATCGAGTTTGTGGGTGATAATTTCTCTTTGTGCGAGTTTTTCTGCATATATCTGTGCGATACGTTCGAGCTGGATATTTCTTTCGAGAGCTTCTACTCCATTGTGTCTTCGGTCTTCATTTAGCAGTTGGATCATGTTCCATTGTTGTCTGGGAATATCTTCGGGCGTAATAGTACTTCTGAGATACCCTTGTCTCTCGGCTTCTCCTTCTAGTATATCACTATATTTCATCCCGACGTATATAGGGATATTGAAGAGAACATTGGGTCCGTTATCATTGTAATAGAGGATTTCTGCTTGGTATACCCCCGTCTGATCGAGTGTTTGTATATATTGAAAAGTTGTATTGGATGGAGTGA
>JAYELJ010000091.1:0-2109 GCA_034717395.1 Patescibacteria group bacterium | reverse complement strand
AGGTTGTTGAAGACTTCATCATGAAGCTCTGGAGTGAGGAACTTGGTACGAATAAGTACAGTTTCTTCTGATGTCTTTTGTATGACTGGTGACTCAAACTCTTCTCCGAGCAGAGCCACTTGCTCAGCAATTTGTTCGTTTTCTACTTCTTGGAGACCAGAGATTTCGAGAAGAGAACCTCCAGTAAAATCTATCCCAAGACGAAGACCAAGAGTAGCAATAGCAATGAGAGAAAGTGTTACGAGTACTCCAGAAATGGTAAACCAAAGTTTAGAGTTTTTTATAAAAGGGAACATAGTAGATACAAGATGATAGATAGTAGATTGAAGAAATAAGGCAAATTAGAATCCGAGACCCATGTCTTTCATCATAGAAGCCGATAACATTTGCGCTTTTTTTGTTGCGGCATTGAATGCATTCATAAGATTTTTTTGCAGTTTAACTGTATCGGTTACTTCTGGAGAAGTACTATCGAGTTGGATATCCACCACTTGCATAGATCCGTTCATAGTTATTTTGATGGCTCCTGCTCCTGCTTCGATTGCTACGAGCTGCTTTTCCATTTCCTTTTGCATAGCTTTTGCTTTTTTTACCATTTCGTATTGGTTTTTCATGTTTCCAAACATAATTTTTGTATTTTTAGATGAATAAATAGTTTATAAAAGGTTTTTGACCTTCCTAGTATATGTTTTTCTGTTTTTTTTTGCAATTTCATTTTTCTCTCTTTAAAATCTATATGCTCTTTATATCTTAAAGTATATTTCTTATGTCAGATTTTCAAGCGAATCCGGGTCGTACAATAGAAAAGGAAATCCAGTGACAGCAGTGGGTTCGTATTCCGGTAAAGACACATTTTATACTCCCAGATACAAAGGAAGAGATGGTTGATATTATTGAAAAATATGCGAAACCTTTGTATCAAGAAGGTGATTTTCTCGCGCTTTCTGAGAAAGTTATTGCTATTCTTCAGGGACGTATTATTCATAGAAGTGAAGTGAAGATTTCTTTGTTGGCTCGTTTCCTGACTCTCTTTATAAAAAAATGGGACAATGGTGATCCGGGTTTTCGTAACCCTCCCAAAGTGCAAGTAGCTCTCGATATGGTAGGGACTCCTCGTATGCTGTATGCTGCCATTGTAGGAGGGATTATGAAATTTGTATTTCGTCAGCCAGGTTGGTTCTATCGTATTGTGGGAAATGATGTCCGAAGTATCGATGGGTTCAACCCTCATGCGATGCCTCCATACAATGACTATGCTATGCTTGGGCCAGAGAATCCTGTAGAGACAGCGCAGTCATACCAAGATGCTACGGGTATTCCCTGTGCTATCATTGATGCCAACAATATCAATGTGGATATTATGGGAGTATCAGACCAAGTATCTGTATCAGAAGAAGATGTTCGTCTTATTGTTTTAGATAACCCAATGGGGCAAGATGATGAACAAACCCCTCTGATTCTTATTCGTAAAAAATAAATTGTTATCATTTATATCAAAATAAAAAACATGAAAAACACAGCATATATTGTATTTTTTTCCATTGTATTTGGAGCAATCGGAGGAGGAACTTCTTCTCAAGTTATCACACCTATCACTCAGAAGTTCTTCTCTGAAGAAACACAAGAGATCGCTCATGAATCAGATACAGTAGCAATCTATCAGGATATGATTGAAAGTATTACTCATGAAATAGAAACAAATATCAAAGAAAGTATTTCTGATATTGACTACCAAGATTATCAACAACAAATGATAGATGCAGTTCAAAATGCTCAAGACTCAGTAGTGTCTATCGTTGCCACAAAAGATGTACAGATTATCCAACAAAATCCTTTTTTGATGGATCCATTTTTTCAGCAATTTTTTCAAATTCCAGGAGATCAGCTATTGCCAGAAGGAGCTCAATGACCACAAACGGAAAAACGTAAGATTGGTGGTGGGACAGGGTTTCTTATGAATAAAGAAGGGATAATCCTGACCAACAAACATGTGGTTTCAAATGAATCAGCAGAATATAGTGTGTTTCTTTCAGATGGGAAGCAATATTCTATTGAAGTATTGTATAGAGATATTTTACAAGATTTAGCAGTATTACAGATTGTCTCTCC
>JAYELJ010000090.1:0-11100 GCA_034717395.1 Patescibacteria group bacterium | reverse complement strand
AGAATATACCCACCTCCTTCGAGTACAGATCACAGACACACTCCCAAAGCTCGAACAACAGATAGCAACAGAAAAAGAAATTGAATATATCAATGGGATAGAAAACTCTATTCGCAAAAAACTGATTAAAGCGATTTCATTTATCAAAGTACTCCGTGTAGAGCAAGAGGCTCACGTCTTACTAGAAAATGGATGGACACTCTATTTTGATATGACTCAGGACTATGGACACCAAATAGATAACCTTATTCTTTCACTAAAAGATAACGGATTTGGTCTCAAAACTTTTGAGTACATAGATCTTCGCATACCAGGAAAAGTATTTCTTAAAGAAAGATAGATGGATTCACTCGGAAATATATTTCAGATAGCGGCCAAGAATCTTGGACACAAAACAGTAATAGAAAATGTCAGTACTGCAAACAAGCTCAAGCAATTTTTGAGTAGTCAGTGATACGGAGAAGACAACATCATATCTTGCCAGAAAGACAAACACATATGCACACTCCATGCCAAAAATAGCATAGAAAGAATGAAACTGAAAAATCTAGAAGCAGAACTTTCTGCACATATGCAAGCACCCTGGACTATATATTTCTGACACAAAGAACAACGATAACTATGACACAATACTTTTCTGGGTTTCTTAATATAACATCCAAAATTCTTTTTCTCCAACAACAAAAGCTCCGCGATCCGCTGTGTTTTTTTGTAATTCAAGAAAATGATAATAAGAAAAAGATCCAATATATACTCAAAGAAATATTTCCAAACACCACTATATTAGACCTGAAAGATACTGATATTCGTATCATCAGTGATATGATTAATAGGAAACAAGAGGCTATCATCCTGACAACAGAGCAGACCTACCAGTCGTATTATATTCTAAGTAATACACAACTCGAAGAAGCCAAAGAAATATTTAGTGTAGGAAGTAGTGTATCCAAAGCAAAAATCATCCATACTCTCAAGAATATAGACTATAGTCACGAAGAACATCATACTATCATGCCAGGAAGCTTCTATGCTCCTGCTGGGAATATCGTAGAAATCTTTCCTTTTCCAGAAGAATCAGGAAATACACCTACCATTTTTCGTATAGAATTTTTTGGAGATCAGATAGATACTGTCTATGCGCATACCCCTGGGGACTCCAACATACAGACAATCGAAAGTCTCAGTCTCATCACCAAGAATTTTGAAACAGGAAACCTCAAACTAGACAAACATCGACAAAAGGAACAAATACAAATCATCAGCTTGGTTCCTACATCACTTTCTGTAGATATCCAACTCTCTACACTCCCCCTCGGAAAAGAACAGGAACAAGAAATACGAACTGGGTCGGTACTCTCTTTTCACAACTATAATGAGCTGGAAACTCGGCTCATTATAGAATCAAAAGATAACCATATTTTCTGCTATACACTTCTAGAAAACGAACTCAAAGATTTTTGTCAAAAACATGATATAAAAAATATATCTATCATCCCACTTTCACACAAAGAAAGTGTGGAGTCTTTTATAAATATCTCCCAAAACTATATCGTCTATACCGACCAAGAAATATTCGGCTTCACCAAAAACACCCAGCAACAGCCAAAAAAGATCTCTCTTGATTTCCTTTCAGAAATACAACCAGGGGATTATGTTATTCATATCGAACATGGGATTGGTCAGTTTGATGGTATTCACCTGCATACTATCAAGAACAAGAAGAAAGAATTTCTCAAAATACTCTATGCAAAAGGAGATAGCCTCATGGTACCTGTGGACCAAGTAGACCGTTTGGCCAAATATCATGTGAGCCCAGGAAAAACGGTCGACCTCCATTTACTCGGAGGAAAAAAATGGAAAGCTGCTCTGGAAAAAGCCAAAAAAGAAACAGAGAAAATAGCCAAAGATCTCCTCGAAATATATGCCAAAAGAAAACTCAGCAAGGGACTCCCTCTTCCTGGAAAAGAAAATTGGATGGAAGAATTTATCGAAGCTTTTCCCTATCAGGAAACAAAAGATCAACAGAAAGAATGGGACCAGATTCAAAAAGATCTCATATCCAATACATCTATGGACCGGATATTATGTGGAGATGTAGGGTTTGGAAAAACAGAAGTGGCTATGCGTGCCGCGATGCAAGCAGCTCTCAGTGGCTACCAGACCGCTATACTCGCTCCTATTTCTATTCTGGCTCAACAGCATTATAGAAATTTTGTAAAACGATTTGCCAAGTTCCCCATCCGTATAGAAATCCTCAACAAAGGACAAGATACCAAAACACAAAAACGTATTATTGAAGATATACAAAATGGAGAAGTACATATTGTGATCGGGACCCATCGTATTCTTGGAAAAGATATTCGTTTTGAAAATCTCGGGTTGATGATCGTAGATGAAGAACAAAAATTTGGAGTCGAACAAAAAGAACAGCTCAAGAAAAAAGCAGAAAATATAAACATTCTAACACTGTCTGCTACTCCGATACCGAGAACACTCAATTTTGGTATGGCTGGGATGAAAGACCTCTCTCTTCTGACTACCCCACCTTCTGGGAGACAGTCGATTCATACAGATGTAAAACCATTCTCTGAGCAAATACTCATAGATGCTATAAAACGAGAACACAGCCGAGGAGGACAAATATATATCCTCTACAATAAAGTACGTGGAATGCTCCAGTTTCAAAAACAACTGGATAAACAACTCCAACAACAAAACATTGATGCCACCTCTATCATCGCACATGGGCAGATGTCCCCTGATCAGGTCGAAGAAAATATTCAAAGCTTCATAGACAAGAAAGCTGATATCCTGATTGCTTCTACCATCATAGAAAATGGGATCGACTTACCCAACGCCAATTCGATCATAATCTGCTATGCCGAACGATTTGGTCTTTCCCAGCTCCATCAGCTCCGCGGACGCGTAGGACGCAGTCATCTCCAAGCCTACGCCTATTTTCTCTACCATACCGAAAACCCAACCAAGGAAGCCGAAGCCCGTCTCAATGCTATCATGCAATATAGTAGTCTTGGAGATGGATTTCAGATTGCTACCGCAGATCTTGAAATCCGCGGAGCAGGTACTATCCTCGGATGATCTCAGCATGGATCGATCGATACTATTGGTATGACCCACTACATGACCCTCCTAAGAGAAGAGGTCGAAAGACAAAAACTCGGGAAAAATGAACGAGAAAGCCAGATCTATATGGACATCCCCCTGCAATGATATATACCAGAAACATATATCTCACAAACACAAGAAAAGATACGAATCTATCAAAAACTCTCTACTTGCAAAACACTCAAAGATATACAAAATACACAATCAGAGATAGAAGAGGTATACGGAGCTATCCCTGCAGAAATGCAAGATATATTTATGGTTCTTACTCTTCGTTATTACCTCAAGAAACAAGGATTTATCTCTATTCGCATCTACGAGAAAAATATAAGAGAACCTTGGATAGAACTATGAGTCAATTTTGATACTATAGATATGGAATATATCATGAAATTTATTGGAGATAATATCCATTGGAGTTTTACAAATAAATCGATCGAAATACCTCTCGAAAAATATAATACCGAACAATGGACTAATACACTGATCCAAAATCTAAAGACAAAAAAATAACCACTCACATATGAGTGGTTTTATGATGCCAAAGCTTCTGTATTAGTAGTAAACTGTGCATTATTTTCTTCATTTTGCACAACAGATTGTTGTCTTATATCTTCATAATGTTTATATAAAGGAGTATCTTTAGGAAAATCTGAAATCTGAATATCTCTCAAGAATGTTGTAAGAAGTATTTTTCTTACATGTTGCTCAAGAGAACCTGATCCATTCATTTCTTTTTTGATACATATCAATCTCATGTACATTGTTTTTAGTGTACTATATAAATCAAGTGATTCTATAGTATCTAAAAGAGATTGTTTTACAGATGTGTGCAATCCGTCTCTCGTATTTGGAGAAGTGCTGTAATACACCACAAGAGAAGCTTCAAGCGAATCTTTTTCTTGTAATTGTGCCGCCACCATATCCACCAGAGACTGGGCCTTATCTGTCCCTTTCTTTATTTGAGCATATTGAGACAATAGTCCTGCCAGAGTCTCACCTAATATCTTTTTCTTTAATGTTGATTTTTTACTCAATCCATATCCTTTTTCTTGTATTCGGGATACGAGTATAGAAAAAAGGAAGAAAGAATACAAGGAAATATATCTATTTCTTTGCTATAACCTCTATCTCAACTAACACATCCTTCGGTAAACGAGATACCTCTACGGTACTTCGCGCGGGTTTATGATCAAAATACTGAGCATATACTTCATTGAATAGAGGAAAGTCATTCATGTTTTTGAGAAAGTCGCTGTGATTTTTGAAGAGGAGTCTGTGAAATAACACTCCCAAAGCGTTCTTTTGCCTGCTGTATCTGAGAAAATGGGATCATAGACGTATAAAATTCAAGAAAATAAAAATGAGGACAAAGGAATCGTATTATACAATTTCAGATAAAATATCTCGTACTTCTTGGGTACAGTTGACTTGCATCAGGCGTGTACGCATTTCACGAGCCCCTGATATCCCTTTGATATACCATCCAAGGTGCTTTCTCATAGCAAAGAAATAGGTAAGCCCTCTTCGCTCTTCGAATAATTGACAGTGTTCGATGGCCAAATCGATACGATCTTGGATTGTTGGCTGTTTACCAGAAAATAACCATGGGTTCCCATATGTTGCACGACCAACAAGCACCCCATCTACACCCGATGCCTGGATTTTATCATCTGCATCCGCTCTATCTTGTACATCACCGTTTCCGATCAACACAGTATCTATACCGAGACTATCACGTATCTGTACAGCTTCGGCTATTTTATCCCAGTCTGCCTGTCCCATATACATTTGTTTATAGGTACGCCCATGGAGTGTGAGTGCAGCAATATCAAAACTCAGCAGGTGTTTGATCCAACCAGTCATCTCATCCGATGTTTGGTGACCCAAACGTGTTTTTACCGATACAGGGATCAATCTTGGACGATCTATATCTTGATTCTTTGCTACAATCTCTTCGATCGCATCCAGCATTTTTTGTTTGAGGCCCAGATCAGCAATAGTTACTTTTCCCTCAGCATAATCCTGTACTCATTTTTGTGTAGCACGGATAATCTCTCCTGCTAATTCTGGATTCCGAATAAGTCCTGCTCACGCCCCACGATGCTCTACTTTTTTTGAAGGGCACCCCATATTTATATCGATCCCATCATACCCAAGATGTGCTACCATCACCGCTACACTATAAAAACTCTCTGGTTCGATACCAAAAACCTGAGCTACAACTGGACGCTCAGTCGACCCATCATATTCAAAGAACTCGAGAAGCTTGACCGCATTGCGAGCCAAGCCTTCTACCGCATTAAATTCTGTAAAAATAGGCTTTGCCCCTTCACGAGCCATCATAGTACGATAAATATCATCCGTCACCCCATCCATCGGACTGAGACCAACGAAACCAGTATTTTTCAAATCTTTCCAAAAACCGAGATGCATATACCTCTACAAACTAGTTAATAATTAAAAATATAACTCTAAACATGAATATCCACAATCTGTAGTTGAAGTGTAATCTTCCCATTCCACTCATTTTTCTCTAATCTTCCTGCTATATCCACAATCATACCTGGATGAAGCTTATCTTCCCATTTCTCTGCTGATCGCCAGTATACCGCGCTGTACTGTTTGTTATCCCAAGAGAATTTGAATCGCATATGTTCTTTTTCTTTCCCCATAACATGTACTTCATCCAACCTCAGCTCCATACAAGCAAATACTGGTTCTGGATTCCCCATACCAAAAGGCTGCAAGGAATCTATCATTTCAATGGTTTTCATATGCATGTCTTCTAGAGTCAAAAAAGTATCTATCTTGAGAGTCTTTTCTAGATCTTTCCCAGCAAGCTGATCTTCGGTATAGCTTTTTATAGATTCTACAAACTGCTGATAATTCTCTCGAGACACAGACAAACCTGCAGCCTGTGCATGTCATCCATAGTGAGCAAGAAGATGTTCAAACACACTCAGTGCCGATGCAATATCGTAGGATTCGATACTTCGACAAGAAGCGGTCAAAAAACCATCCTGACTATCATGGAAAATAATTGCTGGTTTATTGTATTTTTCACTCAACCTTCCTGCTATCAGACCGACAATACCTTTGGACCACTTTTCACTGGCAGCCACTATCAAAGTGCTTTTTTCAGCATCAATCATTTCTTCCACTTCTTTCATAGCAACGTGTACAGCCAGCTGTCTTTGAGCATTCATTTCATGGAGCTGCTCTGCTAGTACATCTGCTTGCATCTTATCCGAAGCCACTAATAAATCATAGGCTGTATTTGGATTATAGAGCCTTCCTGCTGCATTGATCCTCGGAGCCAACCCAAAACCAATTCCTTGGGCATCAACAGGTTTGATATATTTCCCCTGAGCAGATTTTACCAGCGAAGAGATCCCCACAGAAGCCCCAGCATTGATCGCCTTGATCCCAAAATGAGTAAGTGATCTATTTTCTCCTGTCAGCACCATACAATCAGCTACCGTTCCTAGAGCAACCAAAGAACTCTTCCACCGAAGCCAATAATCACGTTTATTTTCTTCTATACCCAACGCTACCAAGACTGCCTGGCAAAATTTGTATGCCACCGCTACCCCCGAAAGATCCGAAAACGGATACTGACAATCACTCTGATGTGGATTGATCGTCGCATAGGCAGGAGGTATCTGAGCAGGAACCATATGATGATCAGTAATCACTACTTCTATCCCTTTTTCATTGGCATAGACTACTTCGTCATATGCTGATATTCCATTATCCACTGTGACGATCAACGAACAACCCTGCTGAACCGCTTCGTCTATAAATTTTTTAGATAAACCATATCCATCTTCTACACGATGAGGCAGACGAGCAATCATTTGCTCTGTCTTATCTAAAAATAGAAATAAATCATGGAACAAAGCACTTGCAGTGATCCCATCCACATCATAATCACCTACGATCATAATCTTTTGTCCTTCTTGGAGATGAGAGACAAATTTTCCTACTCCTTTTTCCATATCCTTCATCAAAAAAGGATCATGTAGATCCTGATTCCAATCCATTGTGAGATTTTCGATATTTCTCTGTGACAATATACGATCCTGTAGACTAAGATCCATATTATCTTCTCTGACATTCCAAATCATAAGCTGCTATATATAATGTGTTTTTAGTGGGTATATAGTACAAAAGATTAGGGGGAAGATCAATCACAAGATATAGACCCAAGAGACCTATAAACAAATGTCCTGCACAAAAAACCTGTCTCGACATCAAATATTTCATGATCCTTCTGCAATATATATCGATCAGTATACGCGAGATAACTTTACACATGAAATGACATTCTGGTGAAATAACACTTTTTCCACATTTGCTATATACAGCTTATATTAAACAAGGAGAGAAAATAGTAGACATATGTCCACTCACTACTTATCCACAAGTTTTCCACATTTTTACACATTTTTGTTCAAAACTCCGACATTGTTATTTAGAAATAGACAAAGTAATTCGAAATTGCTATTCTAAAGCTAATGAATAAGAAAAAACTGCTTATTATCGGATCGGGACCTATGCTAATAGAGAAAGGTATCGTAGGGACTGCCCTGGGTCTACGAAGCTGGCATATACTCAAACCACTCATGGATAGTGGTGATTTCGAGATAGATATGTTCAATATTATTTTCCCTGAAAAATACCCAGAAGATCATCCTATACACAAACAGCACACAAGCCCAGCTGAGATACAAAACTCATTTTTGGATATACTTCCTGATTTGGGACCGGGTCTTTCTATAACCAATATCAACAAAGACCTGGGAAACACAAAAAAAACACTACAAAGAAAACTAGATTCAAAAAACTACAATGCCATAATAAGCATCAATACGCATCCAAGTTTCATAGCAAGCAAACTCAAACGAACATGTCCTCTCTGGAGTGACCTAAATGGATGGGTTATGGGGGAAGCTCAGGCCCAAGCTGGAGCATGGAATGACGATAGCATGCTTCCAAAACTTTGGCAGATGGAACAAGCCATCATACAATCAGCAGACCACTTCTCTACAGTATCTCTCCCCCAGAAATATGCACTGATTGGAGAGCTTGCTAGCATTGGACGACTCAATAGTAAAACGAACAACTATGAATTTGCCCATGTAATAGAAAATGCTACTGATATCCAAACATTTGATACACTCCAAACAAAAGAAGCAGATACTAGTATATCTGAAAATATCCAAAAGATAATAGAGTCTTGAAACAGATATATACTCTCTATCTGAGCATATAACACCTGGGTAGATGGACCAACACTCCTCTCTGGAATAGAAGAATCTATGGATACATATCCTGATATACAGTTTATAAATACTGGAAAAGGTATCCCTGGGATATCAGAGCAAGGATATCAATCATTTGAAGAGCAATGCAAAAAGAGTAGACATGCCGATCGTATACACCTCCTTGGTTGGGTATCAAGAACAGAGCTCGATCTTCTACTCAACCAGGCAACACTCGGAATCAATATAGACCTTCCTATATACGAAACTGTATTCGGTGCAAGGAATAGAATGAATGAATATCTCGCATTTGGACTTCCCGTTTGTACCACTCCTGGATCACAGATAGCCAATACACTCATAGAACACGCAGGAGCACTCCAGGTTCATTCTCAAAATGCCAAGCATCTCGCCAGTCAGCTCATATGAGCACTCAACCCAGAATACCCAGAACAGCTGAGATACATACAAAATGCTGGACAAGAGATACTCAGAGATCAGTATAGTTTTGAACAAACAACACAAAGACTCGTAAAATGGGCACAAGACCCAGCATTCGCCCCTGACAATGGCTATAAACTCAATCTACAATCACGAAATAAGATTCGAGAAGCCATCAGTTATCTCAGAAAAAATGGCCTCAAACGTCTTCTCTCTAAAATTTTCTAATTCCTTGCTATACACTATGTCTTTCAAAAACATCTTCCAATTTGGAGAAACAGTAACAGGATACAATATCCCTGTCCTCAACGAACGCGAAGCACGTGCAGCGGCAGGAGTACTCCTCATGATATCTGCGGTAGCATTTTCTCATGCTATGTTTACACAAAATGCGGTCATTATCAAAATGGCAATTATCATATTCTTTGTAGACTTTGCTATTCGTGTACTCGTAAATCCAAAATATGCACCGAGTATGATTCTTGGTCGTATCGCAGTACAAAACCAAATACCAGAATATACCGGCGCTCCACAAAAGAAATTTGCATGGAGTCTTGGTTTAGGTCTTGCAGTCGTTATGATGCTTATCATCGTTGTGATAGGTCAGATCAATGCTATCGCCTGCCTCCTTTGTATTCTCTGTCTTGCTCTTCTGTTTTTTGAAACATCATTTGGGATCTGTATCGGATGTAAAATGTACAATATGATCTACAAAGATAAAGCACAACACTGCCCTGGACAAAGTTGTGAACTACAAACAAAAGAAGAAATACAAAAAATTCATAGTTCTCAGATTACTATCCTAGCAATCACTATTCTTGGATTTATTGCTCTTGCACAGCTCATACCCTCTGGGACACTCGCATTTGGTCATGAAACGACTCCGGAACATACCATTGAGTCCAATACCGGATGTCTACTCTCTACTCCAGAACCAAGTATTATAGAAAACTGCTTCACAGGTGGTTGTGGAAGATAAGAACATAATAAGAAATAGAAAAAACACATCAAGAATGATGTGTTTTTCTTTATCTACAAGTTATCTACTGAGTATACGATCCAAATATTTTGATATCCACATGTTCTACTTCAAAGCCTTTTGGAATATGGGGAACTACAATCGGATCACTAAAATCAATATCAGTAATAGTCCCCGTCTGCTGGTCTATCAAATGAGCATGATTGCCTTTATTTTTTTCAAAATAGGCTTTCTTTCCTACACCAATAACCTTACGAAGCTCTCCACGCTCCGCAAGCTGCTCTACATTTCGATAGATCGATGATTTCCCAGCTTCTGGGTATTTTTCCACAATACGAGCAAAAATCTCCTCTACAGTGTAGTGGTTATTATCACAAATCGATATGATATCATCATGGTAATAGTGCTTTTTCATAAAGCAAGTATATGCCAAAAAAATAAGAAAATCAAGATAAATGAGAATAAATCTCATTTTATATTGACCAGAAAAAAATAAAAGAGTAGACTTGGAAATGAGAATAGTTCTCATAAACTAGTTACTCTATTTTTATAAACAAATTATTTATTATGGAAAACAACATTCGTATCCCATTGATTGGAGAAGCAGCTCCAGCATTTTCTGGTCCATCAACAACAGGACTTATCAATTTTCCACAAGATTATTCTGGGAAATGGGTAGTACTATTCTCTCATCCTGCTGATTTTACACCGGTATGTACAACAGAATTTATCGGATTTCAAAATAAAAAAGCAGAATTCGATAAACGTAATGTAGAACTTATTGGATACTCAGTAGATGGGATTCACTCTCATATTGCATGGGCTCACAATATCAAAGACAAATTTAATGTAGATATAGAGTTTCCTATCGTTGCTGATCCAAGTATCGCAGTCAACTACGGAATGCTCCAACCATCTGCAGACAATAGTCATACAGTACGTGCTGTATTTGTAATTGATCCAAAAGGAAATATTGCTGCTCTGATGTATTACCCACTTTCAAATGGGCGCAATATCGATGAAATCATCCGTCTGGTTGATTCACTTCAAATGACAGAAAAACATGGTCGTGCTACACCAGCCAACTGGCCAAACAATGATATTTTTGGTTCAGATGTGATCGTACCACCAGCAGCATCTCTTGCAGAAGCAGAGGTAAACCCTGCAAAATACGAACACAAAGATTGGTACCTTTGTACAGAGAAAAACCCAGAAGCATAAAAATATATAAACAAAAAAAGCATGTCTAGGACATGCTTTTTTCTAATAGTCTATCAAGTTTTGATT
>JAYELJ010000089.1:0-2205 GCA_034717395.1 Patescibacteria group bacterium | reverse complement strand
ACAGATCCTGGACTTCGTGGAAAATGAATTGGTTTTGGAAATCTTTTCCGAAGTTTACGGGCGTATTCGTATAGAGGATGAAGTCTCATTTATGTTTCTTATACAGCCGATATATATATGCAACGGCGGACAGTGTTTTCCCTGCTCCGCGGAAGCCATGGAATCAGATCATGGGAGAGTTGAAGGTTTATAAATTTGGAAAGTATAAGACAGCTACTCCACGGCCTTAGAAAACAAGAATAAATAAATCTGGAGGAATAATTTGGTAACCCAGACATATCCAAATCCATAGAGAATTTTCTGGAGAAGATCATAGTCTACGAAGTAGGATGCTGCTCCGAGGATGAGTCCTATGGGGATAGAGATATAATCCATGATATCGTAAAAGATCTGGAGATCGCCAAACAACTCCAGGAGCAGAGGCTGTCTGAAGTTGGTCAGGATAATTCCAAACAATATGAAGAATACGATGAATTTGAACATGGGAGGTTCTGGAAAAATATGTATGAAATAATAAATAAGATAGTCCTATTCTCTATACCCAAACAGTTCTTTGTAGCTGATGTAGATATAAAAGAGAAGGAGTAAGATCAGAGGCAAAAGGATTTTTTGTTTCAAATCCTCGGGAATCTTTTCTTTGTAGGGAGACAGCATAGGCTCAAGCTCGATATATATATGGTAGGAAGAATCCTTGAAAGGAATAACTACTGAGTATTCATATATGGGCTCTTGTCCGATGATCTCATCGAAGAAATACCCTACCATATCTTTGATCAAGAGCACATCTCAGATGATGGGCATATGTTGTTCTATCTGTTCATAGACATACTGGATCTGCTCCTCTGCCTCCTGGGCAGCTATGTTGGAGCTTTTTCCTGAGGATATAAAATTATCCGCTGAGAAGAGCTGAGAGTACTGGGATATACTCAAGAGTGTTTCTCCACTCGCACTCATGACCGATACCTTTTCTCCACAAAAATCTGGATAGGGTCCAGAGCTGCTTTCGCAGATCTTCCATTCGTTGGCACTGAGGGAAGATTCCTTTTGCTTGGCTATGATACAAAACGCAGGATAGGGTCCTGTGGGCATATCGCAAGGAGAAAGGTCTATGAGATGGGAATCGAAACAGTAGTCGGCGTAGGGTCCAATGGGTTTATTACAATTCTTCACGAGCTTGGATCCAAAGATATCTTGTTTCTCTTCAGTGTTGAGAGTGGTACATCGATCTGGATAGGGTCCAGAGGGACTACGGCAGATATCGAAGTTGGAATCGTCTACGTACTTTTCATCAAAGAGTCAGGTATTCTTTTCTATGAGAGATCCAATTCCAAGGAATCCTCAGATTTGCTGCCAGACACTGTCATCTCGGGTCGTATCTTCATTTGTTGGATCGTATGTCTCACTCGGATTTATATATTCTTCGTCTGATATATTTCAGCCTCAAGAATCTCATCCGCTTGTTACTGCAAAATAACTCGGAGAATACACTCCATTGATTATATTATTGAGGTTGCTGAGAGTGTAACTCGCACACACTTCTGGCTTGGGTCAGATAACAGCATAACATGAATTTACTATATCATCTCGGGTGGTAGTTGGGATGGTTATAGATCCAAGATCAGTATACGACTGATCTGTAATATAGGGAATTGTTCCTATGTTCTGTGGATAGATTTTGGTAGTGGTATCATACTGAGTCTCTATCTCAGTATCTCTTTCTGTTTGGTCTGCAAATTTATAGAGTGTGTTTATCTCCCAATCATCTGAAATCTTCCAGAAGCTTCCATCATTGAACTTGAAGTAGATCATATCATTGAGCCAGAAAGCTTCTGTAATATCTACAGTAGAAAGGACTCATTGGTAGTTTATCTGATTATCTGTTTTGTATGGGGTAAGGATTCCTCAGGTGTTTGTTTGGGAATAAATATCTTGAGAGGTATAGAGGGTATCATATCAGGCAGATGAATAAATATTATAATGTTTTATTGAGGATTCTAATCCAGGCACGAAACAATATTCTGGGTAGGGTCCGAGTTCAGAGGTGCATATCGGATCATGACTGGATACTATATCATCCAAAGAAAATAATATATTTCCATTATAATCCGTTGTAGAATTATCTATTGAATAGTTATACGAGAATCCATCGTAGTTAAATGACGAATCAAAACTATTTGAATTATTGGAGAGACAAAGTGTCGTCTT
>JAYELJ010000088.1:0-2239 GCA_034717395.1 Patescibacteria group bacterium | reverse complement strand
ATGTTTCTGAAAGGTCCTGATCATCGATCACTACTTGTCCTACCTGTGGTCGAACAAACCCCATGATCAGTTTGATGATAGTAGACTTCCCATTCCCTGACTTCCCAACCAGAGCAAATTTTTTCCCAGCAGGGATATCCAGAGAAAAATCATGTAAAACCTGTGTCCCATCTTTATAAGAAAAATCTATATTTTTCAGCTCAATTCCTCATTTTTTAATCTGAAAATCATCTCCCGTATCATACCCTTCTATACTTGGTGTTTTATCAAATACGTCCCACATTTTGGTATAATCTTCTGATATCTTTGTAATATTTTTATAAAGATCCCCAATTCGAATCACATAGTTCGATATAAAATTTGAAGAAATCACTACTGCAGCAACAGAAGATATAGATCCTGTTCCATCATACACAAACCATGCGAGTATCAAAATCATAGCAACCCTCGCCGAATCAGAGATAAATCGAGTCCCTGAAAACATAAGTTTCAGATACCAATCTGTTCGGATCGCCCAATTTTCATATTGATTAATAAATCCATTCAACTTATCCCACTCCTGATTCCACTTATCATGCTTAAGAATAGTGAACTTCTCCATAATCATTTTCACAACATACCCAACTGATTTATCCTTAGCCTCTTTTCTTTTCTTACGAAATTCCAATGTACGAGTATTTACCCAGTGACCCCAAAGCAAGACAAGAACGGTAAACACTAATACATAAGGAATCAATCGACTATCCACATATCCAATAAATATCAGATTTGCAATATATCCTGTCAGTATTGGGATTCCCCACATAACCAACATATCTATAGCTGTTGCCCAAGAATCTTTCCCTGAATTCACTATTGATAACATTTTCCCTGTACCATATTTCAAAACCTCCTCATGATCTAATCTGAGATATCTATACACATACTCTTTTACAACACCTCTCGTCCAACCTACAAATGCATATACCCAATGTTTATAGGTTAGCAATTGCAAAGTAAAGATACCAATGAGAAGAGCAACCATCACAGATCCATATAATAGAATTTGGTCGTAAGGACCACCCTGTTCTAATACAAGCATTAATCTTCGAAATAACTCAGTATTTACTACGATAACAATATATGACAGCATCTCTACAAACAAAAAGATGAGTGATGACCATATATGATTATTCAAAAAAGGAGCAAAAAAACGAGAAAGTGTTTGTCTAAAGTTCATAAAAAGATTTTATTAATGTATAAAATCCAGCAGCAGAAAGAGTATAAAATATTTCCGATAGAAAACAAAAAGAAAACTCGATTTTCTGAAATATTCTCGATATACTTTCCAGGTTCGAGTTTTTATTTTCATAATCCCACAATTATGACTGCTTCTACAAAAACAATCCCCTCTCACCATAAAAACATGCGTATCGGGGTATGAGCTATTATTCATCATCAGGAGAAATTCTTGATACTCAAAGAAAAAAATAAAGATCCTTTTTACAACAAAGACTTTCATTACAAAATCCCTCAATGATGAATGGACCCAGGAGAAGACGAAGTCACTGCACTCAAAAGAGAAGTAAGAGAAGAACTGCAAATAGAGCTTACCGATGACAATATCAAAAGAAAAATTGGGCAGTATGCATATACGGTAAACACGGAATGACTCGAAAAGGATACCCTTCGTGATGATGGTCTCGACGGGCAAATACTTTCTTTTTATGAAGTCGTTCTAACAGACGAGCAACGAGCCAATATTACACCGAATCAAGAAGAAGGAATCCTTGATATCGAATGGATACCTATGAGTAAACGATACTCATACCTCAATAGTTATCGTATGCAAGCCTACAACAATGCTCTTACAGACTGGTATTACCAAGACAGAGTATTTCGTCCGGCTGGACGACCAGTGATATTCAACCAACAAGGGCTGGTGCTCATCACCAAAATGAAAGATCTCTGGGCAATACCTGGAGGAGGCCTCGACTGGGGAGAATCACTTGCTACAAATATAGCCAGAGAAAGCTTCGAAGAATTAGGAGTACAAGCGGACATAGACCAGATAATTTTTATTCAAGATTATCTTGCAGAAAAACCACCACTGGGGTGGCACCATCTTGAGTACTTCTATAGCATCAAGAATAATGAAGATTTTGAAAATATCCTGGAAACCTACCAGACTGCCTCACATACTCATGAACTTGATGAACTCATGTGGTGTGATATAGACAGCTTCCCTGAGAATTTTATG
>JAYELJ010000087.1:0-11353 GCA_034717395.1 Patescibacteria group bacterium | reverse complement strand
TTTTTTCTTGATCAGCTTTTGTTTTTGGTTCAATTGCAATAGCAATTACTGGTTCTGGAATATCAATTGATTCTAGAATAACTGGTGATTTTTCATCACAAAGAGTATTACCAGTAGTGATACCTTTGAGACCTACTACCGCACCAATATCTCCCGCTTGAAGTTCTTTGATTTCTTCACGAGTATTTGAATGCATTCGAAGGATACGACCAACACGTTCTTTTTTCCCGGTAGCTGTATTCAATACAGATTCACCAGATTTGAGTACACCCGAGTATACACGAGTATATACCAGCTTCCCTACAAATGGATCTGTTGCGATCTTAAATGCAAGAGCTGACATAGGTGCTTTGTTGTCTGCAGGGCGTTCTACTTCCTCATCAGTATTTGTATCCACACCTTTGATAGCATCGATATCAATTGGAGAAGGAAGATAATCCACTACTGCATCAAGTACTTTTTGTACTCCGATGTTTGCAAGAGCATCCCCTGCAAGCATTGGGAAGATAGCAATATTTCTTGTAGCTGTACGGATTGCTGCTTTCAATTCATCTACTGTAAATTCTTCACCAGCGAAATATTTTTCCATAAGCGCATCATCGTGTTCTGCTACACGCTCTACAAGTTTTTCACGGAATTCATCCGCTTTATCTTGGTAGTCAGCAGGAATCTCATCAGAAACATTAATATCTTCTCCTTTTGCTCCAGAGAAAGTAATATATTTCATTTCTACAAGATCAATAATCCCTTGAAGTTCATCTTCTGCTCCAACTGGGTATTGGATAGCTATCACTTTATCTGAAAGACGATCAACTACTGTTTGCATTGCCATTTCAAAGTCAGCACCCATTTTTGTCATTTTATTTGCATAGATAAGACGCGGTACTCCGTACTTATCAGCTTGACGCCATACTGTTTCTGATTGAGGCTCTACCCCTGCCGAAGCATCAAGTACAACCACTCCCCCATCAAGTACACGCATTGAACGTTCTACTTCAATTGTAAAATCTACATGTCCAGGAGTATCAATAATATTGATAGATGTGTCACCCCACTTACAAAATGTTGCAGCCGAAGTAATAGTAATACCACGTTCTTTTTCTTGATCCATCCAATCCATAGTTCCTTCTCCATCATGAGTTTCCCCAATTTTATGGATACGACCTGTATAGTAAAGGATACGTTCTGTTGTTGTTGTTTTCCCTGCATCGATATGCGCGATGATACCGATATTACGATGTTGTGATAGGTTCATAATATATAAAAGAAAAAGTTATAATTTCATGAGAAAGAATTTTTAAAATTTCAAAAATATTCGAGGAAAAACTGAGTATCGCAAGCGAGTAATAGTGTACTATTGTGGGTGCGAAACGGATGTTTTGACAAAGAAGATTGAAGAAATTTTAAAAATTTAATAACGAGCGAAATGCGCAAAAGCCTTATTAGCCTCAGCCATACGATGAACATCTTCTTTCTTCTTGATAGCAGCTCCTTCATTTTCAGCAGCTTGCATAAGTTGATTTGCAAGACGAACTTCCATTGCAGAACCTTTTTCACTACGAGCAGCAGTGATAACCCAACGCATAGAAAGTGTCGCACGACGTTTTTCAGAAACTTCCATTGGGATTTGGTATACCGCACCACCAACACGTTTTGCTTTGATTTCAAGTACTGGAGCTACATTAGCAAGAGCTTCTTGAAAAGTTTGTTCAGGATTTTTGATCCCTTTTTCTTTCATGATCTTGAAGGCGTTCTCAACGATACGAAGAGCTACACTCTTTTTCCCATCAAGCATGATATGATTAACGAATTTATCTTTTGTTGTCATATACAAAGATGATAATTATAGAATTGAAATGATTACAAATATCGAAATAAATTCTTTATATTTCAAAAATATTTGAGGAAAAACTGAGTATCGCAAACGAGCAATAGTGTACTATTGTGAGTGCGAAACGGATGTTTTGACAAAGAAGATTGAAGAAATATAGAGAATTTAAAACTACTTAGGTTTTTTAGCCCCATACTTCGAACGACTACGTTTACGTCCTTCTACTCCTCCAAGATCGTATGCTCCACGTACAATATGATAACGCACACCAGGAAGATCTTTCACTCGTCCTCCACGGATCATTACCACACTATGTTCTTGAATATTATGACCTTCACCACCGATATAAGCAGTTACTTCTTCACGGTTTGAAAGACGAACACGGGCAACTTTACGGATAGCCGAATTCGGTTTTTTCGGTGTCATTGTTGTCACACGAGTACATACTCCACGTTTGAACGGAGATGCATAGTTTGTAGGTCTCCCTTTCAAAGCATTAAATCCAATCCCCATTGTTGGTGATTTAGATTTTGTTGTTTTTGCTTTTCTTGGCTTACGAATAAGCTGATTAATTGTTGGCATATATCATGCAAAAATTAAATAAATAAAACATACGAAGGTACTGTCATTTCCCTATCGTAATAAGCCATAATGGCACAAAAGTGTACTCCTTGGACAAGAAGTACAGGTATTATAGTGATTTAAATATGAAATGCAAGGAAAAATCAAATCTATACTCTACCCCTCTATCATTCTCAAATAATCTTTCAAATTCTCTTCTACCACCGAATAGAAAAACTGCTGAAAGTCAGGATAGCCTGCAGTTGAATGCAATGATTGAATATATTCTGCTCTTCGAACAACAGGAATAATAATCATAGGATATCCTACTTGCATCAAAATAAGATTTATAAGAACTCGAACTGTTCTCCCATTCCCATCGATAAATGGATGGATTTTGACAAATCGATAATGGAACTGACATGCTAATTCTACAGAATGCAAAGAATGCTTACTATCTCTATACCATGATAATAATTTTTGAAGCTCCTGAGAAATATTGGATGGATCCGTTGGAACAAAATCATCACCAGAGATACCGACTGTTATTTTTCTATACCTCCCTGCATTCTCATCATCAATATTACGAAGCACTAAGTTATGAATATCAGAAATTAGCTGCTCTGAAATATCTTGTTTATTATCCACGAATTGATACAGTTTTCTCAGAATTTCTTTGTGATTAGATACTTCATGAATCTCACGAAGGGGTTTTCCTGCGATGGTCACTCACTCTTCCAATATTAACTTTGTCTCTCCAAGAGTAATAGTATTTCCCTCTATAGCATTACTATGATAGACATATGATACATGAAGCACATCACGCAAAGAAGCTAACTCTCACGAAGAAAGCGGCCTGTGTGATTGGATTTTTTGAAATAGTATATCGATATTTTGAAGTGATATATTTCTCATTTTCATATTGCTCATATTGTACCAATAATAGAAATAAAAGAAAATAGAAGAGGATACACCCTTCTATTTTTTAAACACCATAGATTTCAAATAATTTCCTGTATAACTCTCTTTTACTTCTGATATCTCTTCTGGAGTCCCCGTAGCCACTATCGTTCCTCCCCCATTTCCACCTTCTGGACCAACATCGATAACATAATCTGCTGATTTGATCATATCAAGATTATGCTCGATAAAAAGCACCGTATTTCCTTTGTCTACAAATGCTTGAAGAACAAACAACAGTTTTTCTACATCTTCGAAATGCAGCCCAGTAGTTGGTTCGTCGAGCACATAAATGGTATTCCCTGTTCCACGACGAGCCAGTTCTGTCGATAGTTTGATACGCTGAGCCTCCCCTCCAGAGAAGGTGGTAGCACTCTGACCCAGTTTGATATACCCAAGGCCAACACTCTGCAGTGTTTGGATCTTTCTATGTATCGCTGGCTGTGCAGCAAAGAATTCTACCGCTTCATCGATGGTCATATCAAGAACATCCGAAATAGATTTTCCACGGTACTTGATCTCCAAAGCTTCCTGATTATACCTTTTCCCTTTACAGCTTTCACAGGCCACATAAATATCAGGGAGGAAATGCATTTCTATTTTCTGCACACCTTCTCCACGACAAGCTTCACAACGTCCTCATTTTACATTAAACGAAAAACGACCTTCTTTGTATCCACGGATTTTCGCTTCTGGCATACTCGCAAACACATTACGGATATCAGAAAACACACCGGTATATGTAGCCGCATTTGACCTTGGTGTACGCCCAATTGGAGACTGATCAATAGAAATAATCTTATCGAGATGTTCTACCCCATCGATAGATTTGAAGCCTTCTGCTGATTTTTTGGCTCTATTCAGTTTCTGAGTAAGATGTTTTACCAAGACTCCATTGATCAGTGATGACTTCCCAGAACCAGACACACCAGATACACCAACCATACAACCTAGAGGAATATCCACATCAACCGATTGCAAATTACGAAAATCTACTCCTTTCATTTCTATTTTTTTTCCATTTCCTTTTCGTCGTTTTACAGGAAGTGCGATTTCTCTCTCTCCAGATAGGAACTGCCCGGTGATAGAGTTTGTATCTTTCATGAGTTCTTTTGGACTACCAGATGCGATCAACTCTCCACCATGAACACCTGCTTTGGGACCAATATCCAAGATATAATCTGATTCGAGCATAGTCTCTTGGTCATGTTCTACTACCAGAACAGTATTTCCCAGATCACGAAGTTGTTTCAGTGTTTGAATAAGAGCAGTATTGTCTCTCTGATGCAGACCGATAGATGGCTCATCGAGCACATACAATACACCTGAAAGCTGAGATCCTATCTGTGTTGCCAAACGAATACGCTGACCTTCTCCTCCAGAAAGGGTTGCTGCAGAACGATCGAGCGTCAAGTACGAAAGCCCCACACGAGAAAGAAATTGCAGACGGTTTGTAATTTCTCGTAAGATACTCTTGGCAATAACAGCATCATTCCCTTCGAGTTTCAAATCTTCTACCAGAGCAATCACCTCTTTGATAGAAAGTGATGTAAAATCAAGAATAGATCTCCCCGCTACCTGTACTGCTAAAGACTCTTTTGATAGACGCGCACCATTACAAGAAGGACAAATTTTCTCTTTCATATAGTTTTCTATATGAGCTTTCACCTGAACTGATTCTGTTTGAGCATACTTTTCCATTAACAAATCTTTCAATCATACAAATCCATCTTCTTTATCTGGCTCTCATGAGATAATAGCTTCTTGTGTTTTCTTTGAAAGTTTTTGCCAGGGCTGAGAAAGAGATTCTCCGTAAGAAGAGACTACTTTGGCGAGCTGATCCAAATACCAAATAGTATTCCCATACACAAAAGGAGCAATGGCTCATTCATCTATAGATAAACGTGTATTAGGAATCATCAGACCAGGATCGGCTTCTTTTTTGACACCTAACCCCATACATTCACCACAAGCTCCCTGAGGACTATTGAATGAAAAACTTCTTGGAGATAGCTCCGAAAGCGAAATATCACAGGCAAGACAAGCGAATTTTTCTGAATACATCTTCTCTGCTCCAGTGTCTGCATCCACAATATGACATACTGACTCCCCATGTTTGAGAGCAAGTTCGAGAGAATCAAAGAGACGTTTTCTATCATCATCTGACAGACCTCCTTCTTCATCATGTCGTACTACAAAACGATCGACTACAATATCGATACTATGTTTTTTATTTTTATCCAGAACAATATCTTCTGCAATGGTTTTCATCTCTCCATCTATACGAAGACGAACAAACCCATCTTCTTTTATCTGAGAAAGTACTGACAAATGTTCCCCTTTTTTCTGTACCACGAGAGGAGCCAGGATCAATAAACGAGAACCATCTTCCATACGACCAATAGAATCTACCATCTGAGATACGGTCTGTCTTTCCACTGGTTTCCCACACTGAGGACAATGAGGTACACCAATCTTAGAAAATAATAGACGCAGATAGTCATAAATCTCTGTCACGGTCCCTACAGTGGAACGAGGATTGTGAGATATCGTTTTTTGATCAATCGCAATCGCAGGACTGAGACCTTCGATCCCATCACAGTCTGGCTTGGTACCCATTTGGAGAAACTGACGCGCGTAGGTAGAAAGAGACTCTACATAGCGACGCTGTCCTTCTGCATAAATGGTATCAAAAGCGAGTGATGATTTTCCAGAACCAGAAAGCCCCGTTACCACAGTAAAACTCTCTTTTGGAATCTGAACATCTATATTCTTCAAATTATGTTCTCTTGCTCCTCGAACTGATAAATATTTTTGTGACATATATAAGAATTATTTGTGATTGGTAATAGTGTTTTTCATCCCATGATAGTAGCACAAATAAAATAGAGGAACAAATTTTTGTGAAACAAAAAAAAGACACGAACAAGTCGTGTCTTTTCAGATTGAACTATGCAAGTTCAATAGTAGCTCCAGCTTCTTCAAGTTTAGCTTTCAGTTCTTCACCTTCAGCTTTATCTACTCCTTCTTTTACTTTACCTTTTTCATCTACAAGAGTTTTAGCTTCTTTTAGACCAAGACCAGTAATTTCACGTACTACTTTAATTACGTTAATTTTCCCAGCTCCTGGATCAACAAGAACAACATCAACTGTAGAAGGACCTTCTTCAGCAACAGCTCCTCCAGCAGCAGCAACAGCAGCAACAGGTGCAGCAGCAGATACTCCGAATTCTTCTTCCATAGCTTTAACAAGATCTGCAAGTTCAAGAACTGTAAGTTCTTTTACTGAATCAAGAATTGATTGAGCATTTTTTGATAGTGTAATTTCAGACATAGTAATATGTAAGTTTATAATATTGAATAAATAACACAGTTTAATAATCAGCACAGAAATCTTTAAGAATTTTTATTATTTCGAGGCACTTATGAGAATCGCAAACGAGTAATAGTAAAACTATTGTGAGTGCGAATCGGAATAAGTAACAAAGAAATAAGGGAAATTATAAAGATTTTATGCTTTTTGCTTAGCAACTTGATCAAGAGTACGAACCAAACCTGAAACAAGTTGATTCCCCACTCCAACAAATCCAGAAAGTGGTGCAGTCATAGACCCCATCATTTTCCCAAGAAGTTCTTCTCTTGTAGGAAGTGTTGCAAGTTGTTTTGCTTCAGCAGAAGAAAGAGCTTTTCCTTCAACTACTCCACCCATAATTTGAGCAAGATCTTCCGATCCTTTTGCAAATGTATGAGATACGCGAGCTCCAGCTACTTCGTCGTCATATGAAAATGCAACAGCAATAGCTCCATCGAGCTCAAGGTTTTCTACACCAGAAACGTTTGCAGATTCTGCAGCTTTACGGATAAGAGTTTTCTTTGCAACAGTAAGTGAACCTCCTTCAGCACGGAGACTACGACGAAGAGCAGTAAGATCTGCTACGTCAATCCCATTGTTTTGAAGAAAAGTTACACTTTTTGCGCGTGTAAACTCATCTGTAAGAGATGCAAGGATCTGTTCTTTCTGTTGTCTACTAATAGCCATAGTAAAATCCTTGCTAAAAAATTGAAATAAATGATTGAAAATATCATTACATATCTGAAGATCGATGTGAGATTAAAAAAATCTCTAGCTACAAATACAAAAGTATTTGTAATCAGAGATTTAGTATCGATGAAAAGCTCAAATAATATATCTAAATAGTATTTATGCTATCCATTTCTCTCGGCAGGACTTATATGCCTGCTGTCTCTGATCATGAACCTATATGTAATCATATTTTTCAAACAAAGAGCATGGTGAATTATGCTTCTTTTGGAACGATGTGAACGAGTTTATCACGAAATACGCGACCATCAAATTTGGTCATACGTTTTTCAGTAAACGCTACTACTCCATCTGACAAAGCAAAAAGAGTATGATCACGACCTGTTCCTACATTATCACCCGCAAAAAATTTGTTACCACGTTGGCGTACAATAACTGAACCAGCCGTTACTGATTGTCCTGCAAAAGCCTTTACTCCAAGACGTTTTGCTATCGAATCACGACCATTCTTTGTACTCCCACCGGCGAGTTTATGAGCCATACTTACAAAGCAGGTTAAAATATGATCACAAGCTATAAATAACTTGCCCGAAGATTTTATTTGATTTTTACAATAAAATCAAGCTTATTTGTGGAATTTCTCATGTGTTTCTGCAAGTCTGGTATTGGTAAGATGGGTATAGACCTGGGTCGTGGTGATAGAAGCATGCCCGAGCATCTCTTGCACCGAACGCATATCTGCTCCATTGATAAGTAAGTTTGTTGCAAAGCTATGACGAAGAACATGCGGAGTGACATGCTTGGCAATACCTGCAAGCTGAGCATATTTTCGAACCATTTGCTGGATCGAATAATTACTGAGCCGATATTGTTCCCCAGAACTCAAGTCTTCTTCTTTCTGACGACTTCTTCTGTAATTGATAAATAAAGGTATCCAGTTATCTTTTCTTTCTGACAGGTATGCAGAGATCCACTCCATAGAACGAGGAGAAATAAATACCGTACGAAGCTTTCTTCCTTTTCCTCGTACAACCATTTCATGTTTACTAATATCAATATCTGCTCTATTCAGAGCTGTAAGCTCTGATATACGAAGACCTGTAGAATATAGGAGCTCGACCATAGTCCGATCTCGAATACCTATTTCGTCTCGGATATCTATCTCATTGAAAAAACGTTCGAGTTCTTCTCTATCCAATGCTTCCACATGACGCTCTGGCATTTTCGGGAGCTCAAGTTTGTCCGATGAGATCACATCAATATCACGTTTTGCTAAGAATTTGAGCAGAGCTCGAAGTGCAATCACATGATAGGCTTGTGTTTTTTCTCCAAGGGTATTACCTCTGGTATCTTCAAAACGATTGAGCCATACGCGATATTGCATTACCCCATCCTGATCCAAAGAACAAATATCTGTATCCTGCCCAAAGAACTCTCAAAAGCGACGCAAATAGCGTCCATAATTTTCTATAGTCTTTTGAGATTTTTGCACCTCTATCTCAAGGTAGGTAAGGTATTTAGAGAGAGCGATAGAAAAAGGCATACTACAAATTACGAAATATATATTGAATAACCCCTGTGTTACGACTGATCTGTATCTCTTGAGAATCTATAAGATCCAGATACTGTGATTCTGAAACCCACTTCATATCAAGAACAATATCCCCATCTGGGTTATCAATTGGAACTGCAAGATCTGAACAATTCTTTGCTATATAATAATACTCATGAGTAGAAATAGTCTGTTTGCTTCTCGGCACTTCATATACCTGTTGCATTTCTTGGCATTGCATTTGTGCTTCTTCAGCCAGCTCTTCACGAGCTATCTGCTCTGGATCTACATGTTTTTTGTCTACCCAGCCAGTAATGATCTTCCATCGAATCTCCCCTTCGTGCTTTCTCTTTTCTTTAATAAGAAGTATTTCTCTCTTTTCATTCATGGGGATCACAAAAACACCAGAGCGTAGATGCACTCTTTCATAGGTATGATTTTCTAAACGTTCTTCTGTCAGGGTCATATATTTTCCCTGGTATACGATATGTTCATTTGAAAGAAGTGTCATTGAACATACGATACTAAAAATATTGTGCAAAGTAAAGCACTCTTGCTTGCAAGCCAACAAAGAAAAATAATGTTTGACATATTTTCTTTTTATTTTGCCTTGATAAATAAAAATAAGGTGTTATAATTATATATTCTTACATACTAAAACAAACACAAAATGAAATTTCCAACTGGATTTCCAACTGGTTTCCCTACAAGCTTTCCTACAGGGTTCCCAACTGTATAATAATTTATACAGAAAAGCTCTCACAAATCTGTGAGAGCTTTTTTAATTTCTATCAAAAGAATCCTTTTTTCTGAGCTTTTATTTTTATATCACGCACTTGTGCAAGTTTTTCAAAATTTTCTTTTTCCACGCTATTGAGATCTTCCGGAATAGATACTACAACTTTCACATAGTGATCCCCTGTTCCTGATGCATTGAGTCTTTGAGC
The DNA here is from genome assembly GCA_034717395.1 of Patescibacteria group bacterium. Lineage (GTDB taxonomy): Bacteria > Patescibacteriota > Gracilibacteria > JAYELJ01 > JAYELJ01 > JAYELJ01. The sequence goes on along the minus strand of JAYELJ010000087.1, from coordinate 1,460 downwards.
ACCTGCTTTTGCAATACGAAACGTAGTATGAGACTGTGTCCCGGCTGGGATTTTGAATGATTTTTTCCCATGAATAGTCGGGATAGAGACCTCATTTCCTAGAGCAAGTTCTGATACATGAGCTGAATATTCACTATAAATATCTGCACCTTTTCGGGTAAACTGTTCCGAGGCTTTCACAGAAACATGAATATACAAATCCCCATATCCTCCTCCTTTTGGACCTGCATCTCCTTTTCCAGGAATACGAAGCTGCATACCATCTTCTACTCCTGCTGGAATATTGATAGACACTTTTGATTTCTTACGAGCAATCCCTGCCCCATTACAAGAGGAACATTTATGTTTTATCTCTTTTCCTTCTCCTCCACAGTTTGGACAAGCTACTTGACTACGCATAGCTCCGAGGATCGTTTGCTGTACTGTCTCCACCACACCTTTTCCACCACACTGGCTACATGTTTTGATATCACTTGGATCTTTTGCTCCAGAGCCTTTACAAGTATCACAGGTCTCAAATTTGGTCAGCTCTATAGTTTTTTCTACTCCAAAAGCAGCTTCTTCAAAACTTACAGCTATCTCTGCCTGAAGGTCACGACCTTTGCGCGGACCGTTCGACGACCGTGACTGTCCAGATCCTCATCCTCCGAACCCTCCCGCTTGGCGGAAGAGATCTTCGAAACCAAAACCGCCACCAGAATTACCACCAAAACCAGAGAAATCAAACCCGCCACCAGAAAAATCAGCACCGGAAAAACCACTATGACCACCGCGAGACCCGCTGCCACCAGTAGAACCGAAAGTATCATATTGCCGACGTTTGTTGTCATCAGAAAGTGTTTCATAAGCTTCATTAACTTCTTTAAATTTTGATTCAGCACCCGCATCTTTATTCATATCCGGATGGTATTGTTTTGCCATCTTTCGATAGGCTTTTTTAATTTCATCTTTCGAGGCAGATTTATCTACCCCCAAAGCACTATATAAATCTTTTGCCATATATAACAGATCTTTAATTTTAAAAAACTACTGTCATCTCGACTGTCATGGAGAGATCTAGTTGAATAAAGAACAAGAAAAATAACAGCATAAAGTTCAATTCAGTACTATTATATTTCTCAGAAAATCTTCTCAATCAGATTCCTCGGCTATCGCTCGGAATGACAAACACATATTAGCACTCCTGTATTTTGAGTGCAAGAAAAGAGTTGAATAAAAAATCCCAGATGCAATGATGCGTCTGGGAAAGTGACAATTAGTCTTTCAGGCAGCGAACCAAAAACCCGTACAACTTATCGTACGTACCGTGGTAGACCGCCGAATTACTCGAATCGAAGAAACGGTACCAAGCAGAAGTAGACGACTCAGCAGACGACCATAAGAGCGCGTAGTCCCCGCGATCGTAAAACGAACCATCGGTACCCCGGATCCCTGGAAGAATCCCCTGCTTTTGGATATTC
>JAYELJ010000086.1:0-2288 GCA_034717395.1 Patescibacteria group bacterium | reverse complement strand
TATCACTCGTGATTCACGTGTGAAAGAACGTAAGAAGCCAGGTCTTCGTCGTGCTCGTCGTGCTCGTCAGTTCTCGAAACGTTAAGAAACATCATATTGATATTTCTTTTACAAAAAACACTCCAATCTGGAGTGTTTTTTATATTATATAATTTCTTTTATATTGTTCTTTGCTGAGAGAAATCTTTCCACGGGCATCATGGCCATGTTTTTATTGGCCTCCTCGGTCATGGCGGCTATATGGGGTGTTGGAAGCATGCTAGGGTGTGATATAAGCTCTTGTGGGAGCTTTGGTTCTGTTTCATATACATCAACAGCAGCTCCAGCTATTTCTCTGTTCTCAAGGACTTTTAAAAGCTCTTTTTCATGTACAATCCCTCCTCGTGCTGCATTGATCAGATAGGCTGTGTTTTTCATCTGTTTAAACACCTCTCTGTGTATCATATTCTCTGTTTGGGGGATCAGAGGAAGATGAAGGGTAATAAAATCAGAGTGTTTGTAGATATCTTCGAGTTCTGCTTTTTGAATATTTCTCTGTTGTAGTGTCTGTGCGTCTACAAATGGGTCATATCCAATGATATTCATATCGCAGGCATGTGCTTTTTTTGCCAAGAATGTTCCTATTGCACCACATCCGATGATTCCCAGAGTTTTGCCTGATAGCTCTGTTCCCATGAATTGGAAGCGATCATAGTTTCCTTTTTTGGTGTCACTGATGGCTGCTGGGATATTGCGAGCCAGGTTGATCATTTGTCCGAGTACATATTCTGCTACGGCATTTGCATTGCTTCCGGGGCTGTTGAATATCTGAATATTCTGTTCTTTGCAGTAGCTTGTATCTATATTGTCGAGTCCAACTCCTACTCGAAGAATATATTGGAGATTCGGAAAATCTTTGAGAAAATCAGCACTTGCCTGTGTTCCTGATCTCATAAAAATTGCCTGTATTTTTTCCTTGTCATAACTATCCTGATCAGAGTAGTATAGTTGCAAAGTTGCTTCCTTTTTTAGAAGCTCGATGGCTTCGGTGTGTATTTCTTGTTGTTCGAATATAAGTATATGCATAGAACTATCGTGTTTTTGTATAATAAAAAGAGAATGTTTCTTTTAGAGTACAAGAAAGCATCTTAAAATCAAAATTTATAATATTATATCTTTCATATGTGTGGAATTATTGCCTATAATGGAACTAAAAAAGTAGATTCTGTTTTGCTGAATGCTCTGAAAGCGATGGAATACCGAGGATATGATTCTGCTGGTGTTGCTGTGTTTGGAGGAGGTAATCCGGTGTTGCATCGTGCTTTGGGAGAAGTAAATAACCTTTCAGAACAGGTATTACAAGAGTCTTTTACTTCGGGTGTAGGTATTGGACATACTCGATGGGCTACACATGGAGGGGTGTCTCTCGATAATACACATCCTCATTATTCTCAAGATGAAAGTGTGTATTTGGTACACAATGGTATTATTGAAAATTTCACTGAGATCAAAAGCTTTCTGGAAAAGGAAGGAGTCTCTTTCTATGGACAAACAGATACAGAGATACTTGCCAATCTTGTAGCGTATCATCTCAAAAAGGAAGATTCTCTTGTTTCTGCTTTGAAAAAAACATTAAAAGAAGCTCGTGGGGCGTATGGCTTGGCTGTGGTCGAAGTAGCCAATCCAAATGAAATTGTGGTAGCAAAGAATGGGTCTCCAATTATTCTTGGAGTTGCTGATCATGGGCTGATTCTAGCTTCAGACGTAAATGCTATTATTCCATATACTCGTGATATTCTCTATATGCAAGATGGGGAAATGGCGATTCTGAGAGAAAATAATGACTATCAGATTCTGAATTTCCAAGGTGATGCCAAAGATCGTCCATTGGAGCATGTAGATCATGACATTGGAATGGTCGAGAAAGGTGATTTTGAATATTTTATGCTCAAAGAGATCTATGAGCAACCTGCGGTGATTTATAATACTGCTCGTGGGCGTATCAATTATGATACAGGAGAGGTGAAGCTGGGTGGTCTCGAATGAGTACTTCCAGAGTTATTGAAGAAAAAGAAGATGGTGATACTAGCCTGTGGGACGAGTTATTATGCTGGGCTTGTGGCCAAAAATTTCTTGCAAGAAATTGCAGATCTTGAGGTTGCCGTTGAGATTGCATCGGAATATCGTTATCAGAAGAATTTTTATAGTGATGATATGGTTGTTCTTGCTATTTCTCAGTCAGGAGAGACAGCGGATACAATAGCCGCACTCAAAGAGGTACAGAAAAAAGGTATCATGACACTCGGGGT
>JAYELJ010000085.1:0-11519 GCA_034717395.1 Patescibacteria group bacterium | reverse complement strand
AGACGTAAAAAAGAAACACAATACGGTAAACAACTTCGTGAAAAACAATTGGCTCGTTATATGTTCGGAGTTTCAGAAAAACAATTCCGTATGTATTATAAAAAAGCAGCTCGTCAAGATGGTATTACAGGTAATAACCTTGTTCGTCTTCTTGAACGTCGTTTAGATAATGTTATCTATCGTGCTGGTTTTGCTGCTACTCGTCCTGCAGCACGTCAAGCAGCTACTCATGGTCATTTCATTCTTAATGGTCGCCGTGTAGATGTTCCTTCTATCATGGTTCGCCCTGGAGATGAAATCGTTATCCGTGAAAAACTTCAAAAAACTCCTATCTACGAAGAGCTTTCTGCTGTTCAAGGAAACTGGCTTGAAGTAGATGCTAAGAAAAAATCTATCAAAGTATTGAACATCCCAGAAGATGATCAATTGGAAAAAGCGGTAAATTCTCAAATTATTGTTGAGTACTACTCTCGATAGAGTCTATAAAAAAGATATATCATTATGATATATCTTTTTTTGTATTCAATAATTTCCAGTACTGTGTATTCATATTTGTTTTGTCCCATCTCTCTTTTGCAAATGCATATGCTTTTTCAGATTTTTCTTGCGTTTCTCGTGGATTATTAATGATCTGTTCGATTGTTTTTTGTAGAGCTTCTGTGTTGCTCGTCTCACAAAAATATACCATTTCTTCTGTCAGATGCTGCCCTATCCCATAGTTATGATTTATAATCACTGGTATTTTACAAGCAATTGCTTCGAGAGGAGCTACTCCAAATGTCTCGTATACACGAGAAGCAGCAATGTATATATCAAACTTTTGTAAGTTTTCCAGATATTGTGGATAATTTGTGGAAAAAGGAAGAATTTCTATATTTGGGTATGTCTTAAGGGTTTCTTTCATCTCCCCCTCTCCTATGATATGTACTGTGTGTTGTTTGTTTGCATTGACTATATCAAGAAATCCTTTGTCTGGAACGAGTCTTCCAGTACACCCTATCGTGAATGGAGCGGTGTTTGGATCTTTTTTCTGTCTTGTTATAGAATCGATAAGATCAAAATCTATGCTATTTTCTATTTTATGAGCCTCTACGCCTATTTTTTTAAGACACTGGATATCTTTGTCGTTATTACAAATAACATGCGCATAGCGGCTATTTTTTACGTATAGAGAACGAAATGGATTGGACTCAAACCATCTTCGACCAAGTTCTTGGTGTTCGACCCAGACAATGGGTTTTTGAAACTTTTCAAAAAAAGACCCAAGCCAAGCTTTTTCATTAAATGAATGTATATAGATTGCTGATATACTGTGTGTGTTTTCTATTTCTTGGATTTTTTTCATTATTTTATATTTATACCAAGGAAACAATAGTATATTTTTTATCATTTCTTTGGGTGTGACAGTCATCTTTCCAGCAGAGAGTTTGTAGCTTTTCCATCCTCTTTTTTGAAATTCTTTCAGAAATACTTTACAAGATCCCAAGAAAACAGGTTGTATGTTGTATGTTTTTTGGAGATCTTCAAAAAGATGAAGAGTATGCATCTCTTCACCTCCCAGCGCAGATTGGTATGGAAATCGAGTGATAAGAATATTCATATTTACATTCCAAGATCAATAAGTGCTTTTTTAAATATCTTCATAGCTTTGTTGTATTCTTTTTCAGAAACAGTAGCTCCAATTTCATGAGCGAGTGTGTTTCTGAGTTTGTGTGCCCACCAGATACCATTGATATCTTGAAAGAGTTTGGCCTCTTTTTTGAGTTTTTCTCATAGAGTTCCTTTTTTGTTTTTCATATGGAGTGCTTTATCTAAGAGTTTATCTGCATCGATGATAGCATGCTTGTGGTCTGGCTGAGATTCTATTTGTTTCCAGTGTTTTTGAAGAAATTGTTTTTCATGCTTTGTGAGTTGTTGTGGACGAATAAATCGAATAGAAAAATATAGACCAAGAAGGACAACAAGTATTATTCCAAGAAAAAATGTAAAATCTTGCATTTTGAGGTGAATTAAAATGTAAAATATGATATAATGATACGAAGGTTTCTTATGAAGAAGTCTATATTACATTGTAAAAAAATAAAACAAAAAATGAAAATACTTGGTTCTTATCAAAAAAATATCATCAGAAAAATCCAAACTCTTATCGATATTGCTCCGCATGAGTGGTTTCGTGTTTGGTATCTATTTCTGATTACTTTCTTTTTTATGGTAGGGCATGTATTTGGACATGCTATCATTCTTGCTTCGGTGACTACTACCATGGGGATCTATGCGCTTCCATATTTTTTGATTATTGCAGCAGTTTTTGCTATGGTTGGTACGACTGTTTTTGCTCGTATTATTGCTAAATATGACAAGCCTAAATTATTTGTTGGTCTATCATTAGCTGCTGTAGTAACACTTGTTGCAGCTTACATTGTAGGAGATAGTCATTTGTACTTGTTTTATTCTTTGGTTCTTCTGGTAGTAAGTGTCTTTCAAGTTCAGCTTCATACGATTCTTGCACTGATGAAAGAACATAAATTTTCTCCATTAGAAAGTCAGAGAACATTTCCTGTGATCGAATCTTCCGAATTACTTGCGGGTATTGTAGGAGGGGGAGTGATTTCTCTGTTTATTGGTCATGGTTTTTTTGCTCACTATATTCATTTGTCAGTGAATGATTTTCTATTGTTTTGGGCAGGAGCATTGTTATTAGCGGTGATTACTCATTATGTGTTTTTATTTTTTGAAAAAAGACAGCCGGTTCTTGTGGCAGCTCATGAAGAAAATGAAAATCTGATGCATTTTACAGATTCTTTGCAACAAGCATATAAGTATTTTTCTGAAAATAAATTTTTGAGAAATATAGCATTCTTTGTGTTTTTGCAGTTTGCTGTATTCCAAGCATTTGAGTTCCTCTATACTTTTTACCTCAGTTCGCATGATGATAGTCATGGGGAGAGCATTCTTCATGGTCTTGGGTATTATGTGTTTATTACGAGTATTATAGGTATTTTTCTTCAGGTATTTGTGTCTTCATTTATATCGAAGAAGCTTGGTGTAGTAAAAAACCTTCTGCTTCATCCATTTCTTACACTTCCGGTTGGGTTTCTGATGCAATTTCAGTTCTCTCAAGGGTCGGTTATTGGAGCAAAAGGAATGTTTGATGTAACGAAGCAAATTGCAAAAAACGCTTATATGTCTTCGTTGTATGCAATTCCAGATAATATTCGTCAGTTAGCAAAACCATTTCTTGATGGATTTGTTGCTCAACTGGGTATTATATTTTCAACAGGGTTTCTTATTCTTTTTGAATTATTTCTTCATGATCATGTAACACTCGCAGCAAGTATATTTATTAATATCCTGTTGTTTACAATGATTATTGTCCTATTTTATTTTAGAGAGATCTATACAGGACAGGTAACGATGAATCTTAAGAATTTTTCATATAGCGAGGAAGAGCGTTTTTCTTTTATTGAGATACTGGGGCAAAAATGACATAAAGAGCCATCTCATATACTCGGACAACAGCTCATACGTAATCCTGGATCATTACTTGGGAAGAAGATCCTTCAAACAATGAATGTTTTAGCAGATATGGATTCTATATCATACCTTCTGGATTATCTGGAAAATATTATTGACGATCCAAATAAAAAAGAAGAAAAGAAATTAGCGGTATCAGCGCTTAATAGAATGATAGAAAAAAATACAGATAAAGCATTTACTCGATATCGTAGTATTGAGCTTTTGAAAAAACTTTTTGTTCAAGAAAATTCAAAAAGTATTAAGATTGAAATTATTCGTTATTTTGCATCGATTGGTGAAGTATCTTTGGTTCCATTTTTGTTGGATACGTTGGGCACAGAAGATGAAGAGATGCTCGCAGATAGTATTGCTACGATAGGAACATTTAAAGATCCAAATATATATCCGTATTTGAAAAAATTCCTGACACATAAAAACCCATATATTCTTGCGAATACTATGATTGCTCTTTGGTCATTCAAGAGTTATCGCTTGCGTTTGATGGGGCATGCGGTACGCTTAGCTATGTCGAAAGATGTTGATACAAAAAAAGCATTTATTTATATGATAGGAGAAACACAAGGTCACCAAGAAAAAGAAAAGATGTATCAGTACTTAGAGGATGAAGATCAAGAGATTCGTAAACAGGCATCGATTGCTCTTGCGAAACTATGAGAACAAGAATCATTGGATACATTGTTAGAATTTTTGTTGCATGAGGATCGTTTGGTATCTTTACATACGAAAAAGATGACAAGTGTGATTCAGCATTCTATTGTAGAAGATTTGAATAGATTGCTTCAACATAAGGTTCTTCATAAAGTTCTAGAAATATTGTCTCAATATGATCATCAGATATCTCAGGTAGAAGATGATCAGCTACATAAACTACACCATCTATTTACTTTGATTGATAAAATAGAAGAAGTAGAGAAAATAGAAAAGGAACTAGAAAAAAGAAGTGTCAAATAATAAGCGTTGAGAAAAAGTCAAAAATTTGCTATACTATGTTGATGGAGAAAAACTTTATCAAAAAAATAAAAACAAAAATAAAAACCTAACAGCGTTACTTTCATGAATACAGATACAAATCAAACATTGCGTACAGCACTGAATCTTCTAGATCAGGCTGAGACATCAGTAGCTTCTGCTAAGAAGCTGATTCAACAGCTGAGCGGAGGTTCAGTTGCTGATATCAAAATACCGCAAGATCACTATAGCAAGATTGCTCAAGGAGGATCTTCTAAAGATACTGATGATGGGAAAGTAGTAGAGGGAGTCTTCAATGGAGAGTCTATGAATGGTGCTGATGAAAAAACATATCCAGTCCCAGCCAACTACGCAAGTAAATCAAAACTGATCCCAGGTGATCGTTTGAAACTTACTATTTCTCCAACAGGGAAATTTCTCTATAAACAAGTGGGTCCTGCTGCTCGCCGCCAAGTTCTTGGGATTCTTTCTTATGAAGATAACAAACATATTGTTATTGCAGAAGGTAAACAATACAAAGTGCCATATGCTTCTGTTACATATTTTAAAGCAGAACCAGGGGATGAAGTGGCTGTAGTAATTCCTGCATACGAAGAATCAGAATGGGCTGCTATAGAGAGTGTTATTTCTCAACCAATGAAGAAATCGGTGAGTAATGATACGGTGAGTAAGATGCGTCAGGAGATTGATAGTACAGATGCTTTTGGAGAATCTATTGACTATACTCTTGATTAAACATATAATTCCCCACAAGAAAGGCCGAAAGGTCTTTTTTAGTTAATTTTTATTTATCATTAAATATTTGTTATGAAATCTCTTATTCAATACATCAAGCAGTCAATTAATGAGCTTCACAAAGTAACATTCCCTACAAAAAAGGAATCAGTTCATAGTTCTGTTGTGGTTCTTATTTTTACAGGATTGATGGCTCTTGCTATTGCTCTTGTGGATGCAGTTTTTGATATTGGAGTTGTTGGTCTTTCTGAACTTATCGGAACAAGCGGAAACTATGAAGATATTATTTCTCAAATGGAAGTAGCAGAAATGACTACATCTGGAGCAGAAGTAACAGCAACTACAGAATCAGGAGTTACTCTTGAAAACGTTTCTATCGTAACTGAGTAATCATATAGCTAGGTTTAGATTTCATTCATTTGTAACTTTAAATAATCATGGGTATTCTTGGAAATAATAATCGTCAAAAACTTGATCGCGGACGTAACTGGTATGTAGTACATACATATTCTGGTTATGAAGATGCAGTAAGAAGATCACTTTTGCATAGAATAGGGTCTCTTGGAATGGAGGAAATAATTTTTGATGTTTTGGTTCCTACATATACTGATGTAGAGATGAAAAAAACAAAAACAGGAGTAGAGAAAAAAGAAACAAAAAAGCGTCTTTTCCCTGGGTATATTTTAGTAGATATGATCGTAACAGATGAGTCATGGTATATTGTTCGTAATACACCTCATGTGACTGGGTTTGTAGGAGCAGGAAATACACCAGTTCCCGTGTCTCCAGAAGAATATGAACGTTTGGTAGGCAAATCAGATGCACCAAATAAAGAAAAGTTCAAAATTGATTTAGAAGAACATGATTTAGTGGTGGTTCTCGAAGGTCCATTTGCTGGTCATGATGCTGTAGTATCAGAAATTGATGATGAAAAAGGAAAAGTGAAAGTTCTTATTTCTGTATTTGGTCGTGAAACTCCTATGGAGCTTGATCATGATCAACTTGAGAAAAAGTAGAGAAATTATGTATCAAAAAACATCCCAATTTGGGATGTTTTTTGATTCTGAAATATATTCAGAAAAGGAAGGTGTTATACTGATTCTGAAGCAACAACTGTTCCTTTTGAAGCAGGAGATGCTACTTCGATAACTTGACGTCCGTTGTAGTAACCACAAGCTGTACAAGCTACATGACCTTGTTTTGTTTCTCCACATTGAGTACAAGCATGAAGGTTGAGTTTGTTGAGAAGACGACGAGATTGTTTTGTCATCCAAGCGCTACGGCGTACACGAGAGTCGTGTTTCGATATTTTTTTCTTAGGTACTGCCATGAGTAAAGAGTATGATAAACGAATTAATAAGAGCAAAATAAGCATAAAAGCTATCGAATTCTATATTATTTCATCTTGTTTGTAAAGATTTAATCATAGAAAACTCAATATTCTGTCTGTCTTATTCTTGAAATAAACGAATGAATCGTTCAAAAAGATCTTGTTTTTTGCTTTTTTGTCCCATGAGCTGTTCTCCTAGAATACAAAGTTCTTGTCCAACAAAATATTGAGCAGAGTGAATATTTCCTATGCGAGCAAGATCAATATTTTTATTAAAGGGAAGAGTTTTATGCCAGTTGGCTTTTTCTATTTGTTTTTGTATTTGAGGGATAATACTTCCTCATCCATAGATATATATTTTGTGAGGGAGTATTTCTTCTTCAAATGAACGAAGGGTGATTTCGATACCAGTAAGCAAAACTTCACAATCGATTTCGAATGCGGTGTTGATTTTTGATGTGTCTTCTGGAGAAAGGGTTCATTCAAGGTGGTGTTCCATTATGTATGGAACTTTATTCATATGTATATCAAATATTTTAGCGATTCTTTTGGTAAATATTTGCCCCCCAAGTTCAAAAGCTTTGCTGCGTGCAACTACTCATTTCTGTATCAATGTGATTTGTGTGTGATGAGAGCCGATATCTATCAGGATGCCAGAGCTACTATTTCCTTGGTCTTCGATCAGTCCTTGAGCTACTCCTTGGAAGCTAGGGACTATACTCAGAAGATCGAGCTCGAGTTTTTTTGCAAGCTGCTTGTATCCAGTAAGAAATGTTTCTGGACAAAAGCTGTTCAGAAAAGATATTTTGATGTTTTTTCCTGTGAACCCAACAGGATCTTGGATACGAAATCCATCGATCGAAACATCTCCCATAGAACTGGAAAGGAGCTTGATATTTACTTCGTTATTGTTTGATTCTTCTTTGATGTATTTCTTGGCTTGTTCGAATGCTTTCCACTGACTTTTATGGATAAGGTTTTTGATCTCACTTTCACTTATTTGACTATAGCTGTCGGAACGATTGTATTCTGTTTGTGTATTGATACTGTGTATCGATATACCATCTACCGCGAGTATAAGCTGGGAAGGGTTATTTTTACTGTGTTTTTTTGCTTCTTCGATAGCTAGGATACAATTTTTGTATACATGATCCAGATGAACAATACCTCCTTTTTCCATATCTCCAATCTGATGCATGATTTTTCCTTGTCCGAGCATACAGATCTGATCTGCTTTTTTTTCTATAAGAGTACTTTTTATATACTGGCTTCCTAGGTCTAGGATGATTCCGATATGTGAAGTATCTTTTTTCTTATGAAAAAATCTAGGAAAGTTCATACAGGAAATTATTTGATGAGTTTATTTACATAGAGCTGTTGTCCAATCCCGTACAGCGTACTTCCTGCCCAGTAAAGAGCAAGACCAGCAGAGAAGGTCATAGATGTTATAAATAGAATAAATGGAAACACATAGAGAAGTGTGTTTTGAATCATTTGTTGTTGGTCGTTGGCTGGAGCTGCTTGTTTTTGTTCTTGAAAGTGGTACATCATTTTCAATTGAATAAACTGAAAAGCAGCTACAATAATAGGAAGAAATATCATCTCTGGTTGTAAAAGATCGATACCAAAGAAGGTATGTTGGATCGTGCTATAGTCAAATTGAGAAAAGAAACTGTAAGCGTAACGCGAAGTTCCTTCATTGATTCCATCTTTTAAAATAAGAAATATTGCATAGAGAAAAGGCATTTGAAGCAGAAGAGGGAGACAACCAGCAATAGGGTTGACATCGTTTTCTTTCCAAAGTTTCATCATTTCTGCTGAAAGTTTTTGCTGATCATTTTTATGTTTATCTTGGAGTTGCTTGATCTTTGGTTGGATTTTTTGCATTTTTCTTTGTTGTACCATTGCTTTTTGAGCAGGAGCAAGAAGTATCGTACGAATCACGATAGTGAATAGAATAATAGCAATCCCAAGAGAAGCTTCTGGAAGGATATCAAGAAAAAAGAGAAGAAGGTTGTATACTGGTTTATAAATGATTTCGTTCCAAAGAAAAGACATAAAAAAAATAATGATAAAATAAGCTTGATAGTATTATATTTTAGTCTCCACCAAAAGCAAGCGCTCTTTTTTGACATAGGCGATATAAGGAACTATTATACAGGTCGTTATGGAACATAAAATACTTTACATAGATCTCGATGAAGACATTAGTTCGATAGTATCTCGCATGCAATGAGTTGCTATGGAAATGATATATTTGGTTGTACCTTATCAGGCTCAGCTGTTTTCTGGTGATATGTATTTGAAAGTTCTTGTAAAAGAAGCGCAGCAACATAATAAGAAAATATTTGTTGTAACGAAAGACACTGATGCTCATAAAAAGATGAAAGAATTAGATATCTCTTGTGGTGATAGCATGCCAAATACAAATAAAAATGAACATTTTTATGGAGATAAAACAGAAGGAGAATCTTTTGACGCAGTAAAAAACCCAAGTATTCCTGAGGCAAGAAGGAAAAAAGATACAGATGATGCGGTCTCGGTAGCAAGTTTAATAGAAGAACAGAAAACTCCTGAAACATTGGGAGTTTTGGAACGTTTTAAAGCTGCTTGTATAGGGCAACCTACAGAAAGCACGGATCAGACACCTGATATTTTTTATGTGCGTGTGGCGAAGAAAAACATGAGAGTTGTGTATAGCGCAGTGGCATTTAGTATATTGTTGTTGTTTTTTATTGTGTATGTAGCACTTCCTTCTGCGAAGGTAGTACTCACTCCTCAAGTAAAAGAGCTGTCATTTTCTACCAATATTGTTTTGGCTGATAGAGATAAAAATAGAAAAGAACTAGAATCTCTTATTCCAAATTACCTCCCTTCGGATGTGATTGAGGTAGATATAGAAAAACAGATTTCTTTTCCAGCGACAGGTGAGATATTTGAAGGTCAAAAAGCAAGAGGAGAGATAACACTCTATAACGAACATCATAAAGAAAAATATATCGTATCGAGTCGTTTTGCTACAGAAGAAGGCTTGGTGTTTTGGACGCAAGCTCCCGTAACTATTCCTCCAAGAACCGATGAGGGTCCAGGAGAGATTATTGTTCCTGTCGAGGCAGATGACTATGATCTTCATGGGAAAGTAATAGGATCTAGAGGGAATATTGAAGAGGGAAAGCTTTTTACTATGCCAGCTATCCCATACCTTTCTCCTCGTTTTTATTATGCCAAAAATAATAAAGAATTTTGGGGAGGGAATATTGATGTTATCAAATATGTTTCGCAGGAAGATATTCAGGCAGCAAAACAAAAGCTTGAGGCGTCTATCCGACAAGATGCGCAAACACAGCTCAAAGAGTATATAGCAGAACAAAATATTCAAGATGGAACATCCTTTTCTTTGTTATCTGGTGATGAGTTTGTAGAGGTTGAAGTGCTTTCTTGGGATATTCCAGAAGGTTTAGTAGACACAAAAACAGAATCTTTTGTGATTGGTGCACAGATGAAAATATCCGGAAGAGTATATGATCAGGAGGTATTCTTTGGTATTCTGGAAGAGGGCCTCATGAAAAAAGTACATCCAGATATGTATCTCAAACGTATAGATAGATCTACCTTGGTATACAATCTATTAGAGAGAGATGAAAAAAACGAAACAGTAAAAGTAGAATCAGAGCTCCGAGCGTTGACGAGTTACAATCTTCATCCAGATTCATATGTAGGACAGAAGATTCGTGAAAAGATTTTGGATAAAATTGCGGGGCGCTCCGTAACCGAAGCAAAAGCTTTGATCCGAAACATGGAAGAAATATTTGATGTAGAAATTGTTTCTTGGCCTGTTTGGAGCCATGAGATACCAACAATACGAACTAATATTTCTATTGAGACTGATGAATAGAATATTCGCTTATTATATATAGTTTTATGAAAGATGTTTTAGGTATATCATATCGGATTGTTGCTCAGATTTTAGATGATTTGAATCTAAAATATACAGAAATAGGATGGTATGATAATGATATTGGCGAAGCGAAAAAAAGTTTGTATATTCATATTCAAGATTTGGTTATAGATTCAGATCAGGAATCGGTATATATTCATTTGATTGAGTCTTTGTTTTTGTATAAATTGGGAGCAATATATGGAAGAAAGATTCGTATAGATGGTATCAAATATGAAGTATATTTAGACATCAATAGTTTTCATAAAAAGAAAGAAGAGTTGTTTTTTGAGAATATAGATAAAGAAGCTTCACTGACGCTGATGTACAACAAAGATCGTTGTTTGGAACCCATGCAGAGTCATGATAGAGAAAGAATACATATGTATGTGAAGAAAAATTTTCCAGCTATTGCATCGCAAAGTTTTGGAACAGAACCGTTTCGTTATGTCCGATTTCGCAATACAAATGCAAAGAAAAAATAGTTCCGAGTATTCGGAACTATTTTTGTATTTCTTGGATCCAGAGGGCTGTCTGTGTACTCCATTGTTCGATCTGTTCTTTATAAAAGGCCACATCTTTGTCTATGTTTAATAGATTCGGAGAGACCTCTATATCGGCGTCTTCGAGACGGAGTCGAAGTTGAGGGATAATCCAGTTGAATGTGTTTGGAAATCCTCGGCTATCTCCTACTCCAAATACTGCTCCATGCGTAGCTTCTGAGGGAATAGGAAGACCTGTGTTTTCAAAGAAGTGAACCAGATCTTTTTGGATTTGCCCCGCTCCATGTGTAGCTCCTCATAGGATCAAGAAGTCACAAGCAAGGTCATCTTGTGTTGCATCTTTTACATCCACCAGGCGTACTTTTGAATCTGAGAGTGAGTTTTGGAGCGTTGTCTGGATGATTTCTCCTACTTTGAAAGCATTTCCACTATTTGATCCACAGATAATATGTATTTTCATATGGGTGATATGGTTATGAATTATTATGATTCTACATTCCAACAAATT
>JAYELJ010000084.1:0-2301 GCA_034717395.1 Patescibacteria group bacterium | reverse complement strand
TTCCCTTGGTGATTGGCTCTCGTAGTAGTATTTTTGCTCCATTTCAAAATCTTGGGCTCATAGTCATGGACGAAGTTCATGATGAAAGTTTTCATCAAGATTCTACTCCTCGGTACCGAACATTAGAACTTGCTTCTTGGATAGTACAGCATCTTGGTATCCAGCTCATAGCGACTTCTGCTACGCCAAGTGTATTGCAATATTTCGTATCGAGACAATCACCGCATTGGCAGCTTCATACTCTCGGTAGCCGAGCAGGAAATGCTTCCCTGGCTCAGACTACCGTGGTAGATATGAAACGGGCTCCTCGTATATCTAAAGGGAGTATTATTTCACAGCCTTTATTTGATGCGATAGAAGCATCTCTCTGACAAAAACAACAGGTGATTTTATTTCTCAATAGACGAGGGATTACCAAAAGTTTGCAGTGTTCTACCTGTGGTCATGTACCAAACTGCCCTCATTGTGATAGTTCGTTAGTCTTTCATCGTTCCAATCCCAATAAGCTTCTGTGTCATATTTGTGGATACCTTCAGATCGCTCCCAATGCTTGTCCAAGTTGTCATGGATATTCGTGGGACTATCGGAGTTGGGGAACACAGCGTGTAGAAGAATTGGTTCAAGAGTTGTTTCCTTCTGCTCGAGTGCGTCGTATGGATAGAGATACTATGAAAAACCAGGAGAGTTATGCAGAAATATATGATACTCTTCGACAATGAGAAGTAGATATTTTGGTAGCGACCCAGATGATAGCCAAAGGGTTTGATATTCCTAATGTATCACTTGTAGGTATTTTGATGGCAGATCATGGGTTATTTTCGGCAGATTATCTGGCAGAGGAACGCAGTTATCAGCTCCTGACACAGGTTTCTGGTCGTGCTGGGAGAGGAGATATTCCAGGAAAGGTGGTTCTTCAAACCTATGTTCCCGATCATCCGGTGATACAGATGGCGGTGCAGCAGGATTTTGTGGCATTTTATAACTATGAGATTGCACACCGAAAAGAATCCAGCTTCCCTCCCTACAGATCTCTGATCGAAGTGGAATGTGTCGATACGGATAAAAAACGAAGCTATGAATATATTTTAGAATGGAAAAAACGATACCAAGAAGACTGGAATCGTTTGGGTATAGATGTTCTCGGGCCATCGCCTTGTATACAGCCAAAACAGTATAACAAGTACCATTTTCATTTATATTTGATAGGAAAAGATCAAGATATTACAGATTTTCTCCATAAAGCAGATATATCACAATTAAAAATAAAAAGATCTTAGTGATCTTTTTATTTTTTTTGTCTATATACCCACCAAATAATCATAGGCATCAATAGAAGAATGCTGATGATTTTCCCGATGGTGCCTAGGTTGAGAGCAAGTATTCACATGATAGCAGAAATACTCACGAAAAAGAGTACAATCTTTTCTTGTCCCCATCCATGATCCAAGAGTACATGGTGCAGATGGTTCCTGTCAGCAGAAAAAGGGTGCTGGCCATTTGCTAGTCGACGAATCACTGCCCAGAGAATATCTATCAGTGGGATAGCGAGTACCAGTGCAGCCGTTGCTATTTTTCATCCGGAATAGAGACTCAGTGTAGCCAGAACCAGACCAATAGCCATAGATCCACTATCACCAAGAAATATTTTTGCTGGTTTCCAATTGAAAGGGAGAAACCCAGCAATACTTGCAGCAAATACAAAAGCAATGGCAGCAAGCTCTGGTTGGTTTACAAAGCTATCGAGAGCAACAATACCAATAAATATACTCGAAAGTATTCCAATGCTGCTTGCCAGGCCATCGAGACTATCGATGAGATTGAGGGCATTGGTAAGGATTACTACCCAGAGAATAGTAAGGAATCAAGAGATCCATATACTATTGGAAAGATCAATGACTTCGGATCCTCCAATAAATGGTGTGAGTGGATTGGTAAGGTATGAAACAGTCGTACCTGTATAGGCAAGGATCCCCCCTGCAAATATCTGTCCGAGTAGTTTATATTTTGCTCAGATTTTGTATTTATCATCCCAGGCTCCAAGGATAACTATCCAGATCAAGGCTATCATAAAACCGAGGAGCTGATGAGATATATCAAAAAAGAGAACCAGTGCGGTTATGAAACTGAGCGAGATAGCAAATCCACCTCCATAGGCAATAGCTTGAGTGTGAATTTTTCTCTCTTCATCTGGGTGATCTAGAAAATGAAATTTCTGGGCGATATGTATCATCATATAGCTCAAAATAAGTGAGCTAGTCAGTCAGAAGAGTATATCCATGAAGAATGTTGCATATTGAATTG
>JAYELJ010000083.1:21475-37751 GCA_034717395.1 Patescibacteria group bacterium | reverse complement strand
TGAAATCATTTGAAAATCTGGATTATGTCTCAATGGATTTTGATTTTGATACGACAGAAGAAGGGTTAAAACGAACACTGACAGTAAAGGTATATGATATTTCTTATGTTATGGATCATGTATACCCAGTGGTATCAGTGATTTCAGAAATACAGAAGCAGGAGCTAGCAAAAGAATTTATTGAAGAATATTTTCCGTTGCTATTAGATCTATGTCATACGACTATACACGCATGGGAAAAAAGACGAGAAAATAAAGCAAGTAAATATAGGGTAGAGGATAATAGAGCCCGGGCATTAGCTGGTATTATTACTAAGAGAGAAGAGAGAGAGAAAGAGTTAAACAAAAGTATAGAACAGAAAGAACAAGAGTTGGTGGACATTGATAGTACCATAAAACCTTCTGAACTAGCTTATAATAAAAATGTGCTGGTAATATCAGAGAGGGTCTTTCCAAATATTCCTGATCGCTTTAAGAATTTGATAGAGGTCAATCCACGCATAGCTCTTGATCAATTGTTGCAGGTTAATAACCTATCAGCTCTAGAGTATGTTGTTCGGAGAGGCTCTGTTCTTGGGTCAGATATGTATCAAGGTAGTTATGCTTTACATTGGAATCAGCTCACTTTTTCTTGGATGGGGGATCCTTGTCCATCAAGCGATATGGCTCAATTTTCTGCGGCAAAACAAGTGTGTTTGCAAACAGTGTTTGAAAGATAAAAGAAAGGAATACAAATGGGTTTAGGAATAAATATATATTCTTTTTATAGCAAAGGAAACAAAGGTACTCCAGGCGATACTTTGAAGGAGATAATAAAAAAAGATATAGGGAAAATGAAGCCAGAGGAGCTGAAGCTTTTCTTGTCTTGGGCTGCATCGCAAGATACAGGGGTGAACGAATTGCAAAAGAATAAGATTAAAAAGGTTTTAGGTCGGAAACTCTTCCCTATGTTGCCATTTTCATCCATTATATTTTTGACCGAAAATGAATCTCATCAATATTGGAGTGATATAAAATCATTGATACAAGAAAAACTCTCAACAAAACATGTTCGGGATTTATTCAAAAAATCTTTTGAATCGTATGAATGGTCACAGGTATTTTATTTATATAATAAAAAGTCTTATACAACACAGGCTTTTGCTCAATCACCGATAGGGAATTTGTTTGCAAGCAAAGTGCATGATGGACATATTAGTGAAACATTTGGGTCTGATGAGGAGAGATCACAGTTGGGATTAGAGATTTTAGAAAATATCCTGAATCATAATGATTATACAGTATCTCGAGATGATCTTCCGGTACTAGAACTTGATATAGAGATACCTAATGATACATTGGATAGATATAAGACATTTGGATCATTTGAACTGATATTTTTGTATATCGTATCTAAGAATCAATGTGATGGGGCTCTTTCGTGTGAATACCAAGAAGGTGGATCTATTGGGATAGTATCTAATGATAGGATGTACTATCTATCATCTCATGAATTTCTTGAATATATAGATATAAAAACAAGAGTGGAATATGGATCATTTCTTGCTGAGAAATGGTTAGAACGATTTCTTCCAGAGGTATATGAGAGATGTAAAGATGATATTTACAAAAGACAGAATGTTATCAACGACTATGCGGAGGATATATTTACTGAAGTGCAGGCGATATCTCTGTCGTATCAAATACAATTGAAATTAGACAAAGATACCACTGAGATATTAGATGGTTCTCCAGAAAAAGATTTTCAAGTCCCAGATCAAGATGTTTGTTATGCTCATTTTGAAAAAGATGACGGATTTACTCAATTAATGCAGATTGTAAATAAACTCAATATATGTAAAAAAATTGATTATCAATATAATGTGGTAATAGAGGATGATGTGAGAGGAGATACATTGGTGGTTTCAACTCGTAATACAGAGTACAAGTCATCCCTTCCATTGCAAAAAGGAGTGGTGAAAAGAGCGAGAAAGAATCATCTTTCTGCTTTTTGGCTGGAAACACATATGCCTGAAGAGTATCATCAATATTTAGAATCTTTCCGCTCTCAGAAATCTGAGCATGAAGAACAAGGTGAAAGAGAAGCACAGGAGGAAGCGCAGAAATTGTTAACAGAGCAGAAAAACCAGGTTGAAAAATCTCAGCAACAGCTGGAAGAAAGACAGGCTCGACTGAAGGAGGAACAGGGACTACTTCAGCAAGAAAGCGATCAACTGCAACAAGAAAAAGTGGATTTTGAACAACAGAAAAAACAATTGATAATAGAGCAATCCCAGCTTGTACAACAAAAAAACCAGCTAAAACAAGCGCAGCAAACATATACTACTGAACAGAAGCAATTAGAAAAATCTCAGAAAAAGTTAGAGCGAAAAGAAGCTGCTCTGGTAAAAAATAAAAAGCAGCTAGATGATCAGAAAGCGCAGTATACTAAGTTGAAAAAAAGACTCGATGAAGAACAACAGGTGTTTCAATCACTGAGAGATGTAAATAAAGAAGAACAGGAGGTTTCTATTGTAACAAAAGAGTCACAGAAGCAAGTATCTTTGTTTCCAGTTGTTCCTGATAACTTTGACAATATGCTTGCTGTAAATTCTTTGATTGCTTTGAGAGAATTGTTGAAAGAAAATGGGATCCAACGACTTTCTTATGTTATTAGAGAAGATGAAGATTGTGGAACCTCAACCTACCAAGGTATGTATTCGTACCTGCAGGGCGGGACTTCATACAGATGGATTGGAGATGTATCTCCATGTGATAATTCTGCACGACAAAGTTCAGCAAAGAAAGTATGCTGCCAAGCATACTTTCAATAATATCTCACTACTCTGATTTTTTAGAGTAGTTTTTTCTTGCGTATTGAGGTAGAATAGTTGTATATAAAATATTATTTATACTCTGTTTGTATGCCTATTGTATCTATTTGAATTGGAAATTTTTATTATTATAATTGGAGTCTGACACAGGTGCTGGAGTATTTACAGTCATTTACTGGTATATCTGGTGTAGAGATTGTTGTAGAGTATGGGTATGAATTTACCAGTAGGGATATCGAATTATTATCAGCTTATAAGTATAACACACTGCATCTCCATGGTTTTGAGAAAAAAGATGAAGATTGGATACAATACTGTATAAATACTATTCCAAATTTTCAACATTTTGTTCTGCATCCAGATTCAGCATGTCTCGAGGATATTTCTACGTCTATAGAACCATGGATTTCTTTTGAAAATATGGATATACGAAAACCAGCCTATCAAATGCCTCAGGAGATGATAGATTTATTTGATAGGTTTCCCAAATCTAAATTTACATTTGATATCAACCACTCAGAAGAAAATAATCTACCATATGATGCATTCGATACACTGAAAACACCATCTCAGATTCATTTTTCAGTAGTAAATAAAAAATATTACACAGAATATAATTATATTGATACTCCTCATGCCCTTGCTTGTTTGGAGTCAGATTTTTTTATCGATTTGAAGAAATATACAGGTTGTATTATTACATTAGAATGAGTGTTTGTGCCTGGGAGAGATGACCTTATTCAGAGTGAGATAGATCTTGTATATAAATTATCATAATACATGCGTTATTTATTATTTGTTTGTATATCGGTATTGGTTCCATGTTCTTTGGTGTCTGCATCAGAGTATCCAGAATATGATGGGTATGTGACTGATATATCAGGTGTTCTTTCTGATACTGAAGAATTATCTTTGGAATCGACCATACAAGAGATAGAAAAGGTTACTCAGTCTGAAATAGCAGTTTTGCTGCTTCCCACAATAGAAAATGAAGATATTGCACTCTATGCTATAAATATAGGAGAGAAGTGGGGTGTAGGAAAGTCAGATATAGATAACGGCCTGGTGCTCGTGATCGCTGTGGAAGACAGAAAATGGTTTGTAGCAACAGGGTATGGTCTAGAAGGCGTACTCCCAGATATTCGTGTAAATAGAATCGGAGAAACAATATTTCCACAATACTTTCGACAGGGAGAATATGGTCAAGGTATAGGAGTGTTTCTCTCAGAAGTAGAAGAGTATATTCAGGGAGATGCATCTATCGTAAGTAAGTATGAGAAAAGTAGTGAAAGTCAGGGTCAGTGGATTGATGTATTGATTATTATTCTGTTTTTTGCTTTCTATGTTTGGATAGTCAACTCTTCTCACCATACACATCGATCAGGATGGCTCAGTAGTGGATCTGGTTGGAGAAGTCCTGGAGGTTTTTCTTCTGGAGGCTTGGGCTGAGGTTTTGGATGATTTGGTTGAGGAAGTTTTGGAGGTGGAGGAGCAGGAGGAAGCTGGTAGTTTAGGGTTAGTTGAAAAATATAGAATAAAAGAGTAGAATGTCTCTAAATCTTTACTTTTTATTTAAAACTTTATGAAAAAATATACAGGATGGATTATCGCTGCGGTAGTTGTGTTTCTCGCCTACAATTATTTTACCGGGAAGTATAACTCTATGGTGGTCAAAGATGAAGCGGTTCTGACAGCTTGGTCACAAGTAGAGAATCAATTTCAACGTCGTGCAGATCTGATTCCGAATCTGGTAGAAACGGTAAAATGATTTGCAGCACAAGAGAAAGAAGTTCTGGTGGGCGTGACTGAAGCTCGTGCTAGCGCAAGTAAGATGAATATTAATCTCAATGATGCTCAGGAGTTTGCAGCATATCAGAATGCACAAACAGGGCTCTCGTCGGCTCTCTCTCGTTTGTTGGTAACGATGGAGAAATACCCAGAGCTCAAGTCGAATCAGAATTTTCTTGAACTCCAGACACAATTGGAGGGGACAGAAAATCGTATTTCGGTAGAACGTATGCGTTTCAATGAAGTGGTGCGTGAATACAATACCTATATTCGTGTATTTCCAAATACCATGCTTGCTGGATGGTTTTGATTTGAAAAAGCGAATCTATTTGAAGCAGTGGAAGGATCAGATATAGCTCCAGAGGTAGATTTTGCTACTGAGGAATAATAAATTCGTGACATAGGAAAAAGCCTCTCCAAACTGGAGAGGCTTTTTGGTTCAAACAACTTATGCAATAAATGGAAGAAGTCCCATAATACGTGCATTTTTGATAGCTTTTGAAAGCATTTTTTGGTGTCGAACTGAGTGACCAGTATAACGACGTGGTTTGATTTTCCCGTGATACTGTGTGTGTGATTTCAAGAACTCTACATTTTTATAATCAATGTATTGTACTTGTTTTACAGCCAGTATACTTCTTTTTTTGTCAGAACGCATAGGTTTCTATAAAAATTAATGAACCTAAAATAAAACTTAGAATGGAATATCTTCAGATGGAGCTTCGTCAAATGCTGGTTGGTCATCAGGTGTGAAGTTGTCAGCACCTTCTTCTCCAGAGCGTTTGTCTAGCATAATCACATCGTGAGCAACGATTTCAGTTTTGTAGTGTTTTTCACCAGTTTCTGATTCCCAGCTACGAGTTTTAAGATATCCTTTAACATATACGAGTTTACCTTTTTTAAGGAAATCTCCACAAATCTCAGCAAGACGAGACCATGTTACAATATCATGGTATTCTGTAAGAGATTTTTGTTCTCCTTCTTTTGTTGTCCAGTGACGGTTTGTAGCGATAGAAAAAGTAGTTACTTTTTGATTGCTTTGTGTGTCACGAACTCGAGGATCACGAGTAAGATTTCCGATTAGAGTTACTTCATTTACACTTCTCATAGTTCTATTAGGTTAGAAATAAATTAAGGAAAGAAGAAAGCCTATGCTTCTTTACTTTCATTTTTACGTTTATCAAGTTCTTCCATCACTACAGTAAAATCGTAGTCATTTGGCACCTTGATAATTAGATGCCTCATCACAGCTGTGTCATGAAGAAGCTCTTGATTGATTTCTGCATTTTTCTCACCAGTAGCGTGAAAATTAAAGATGTGGTAGTACCCAGTATCGTTATGTTCGATAGGATACGCGAGGTCTTTGATTCCCATGTCGTAATCGAGGCAAATGTTTCCAGTTGCTTCTACGAGTTTGCGAACGCGACCAATCACTTCTTTGTATTCAGCTTTACTGGCTTTTGGTGTTACGAGCACCATAAGTTCGTATTTTTTTTGCATACCTTCCGTGGACGGTTAATGTGCCTATATTACGTAATCAGCTTTAGCTTACGTTGGGATGAAAGCTGGAAAACATAGACAGAAAGGATAAAAAACGCAAGCAATGTGATTTTAGCAAAATATATCTATCAATACAAGTTTTTATAAATGCAATTCCGGCTTTGTGTATCAGGCTTGCATAAAAATAAAATATTATAGATAATGCAAGCATGTTATTAGAATTTATCCAAAACATATCGCTCGATACATGGTATGCAGCTATGCTGTATATATGTTTGTTTTCTTTTGTATTGATTGTCGTACTGTTTGTGAAAAAACATTATGATGTTGTGCATTTTCGAGCAAGAGAAAAACAAAAAGAGATTCGAGATGAGTTTCTGCAAAATCTAAAAAAAGAAAATATTTCTTCGGCAGCAAGTGACCTTGGATTCGCTCATCAGAAGAATATTGACCAGGGTAGTATTACAGAATCAAATCGCGCTCAAAAAGAGAACATGAGAGAAGTAAATAGTGCTATGAGAGATATCGAAACACAGGTAGCACGTGAGAATTATCATCAGGCTGAATCAGAACTTATCCGTGTACTGAGTCTCGTTCCTTATCATAAAAAAGCTCATGAAAGGCTTTCGTTTATTTATCTCAAACAGGGTATGTATTCTCGTGCAGAAGCAGCATATATAGATGCCATTGCTCTGGATTCTCGAAATGCTTCACTTTACACAAACCTTGGACTTGCTTTTTATAACCAAGAAAAGATGAAAGATGCATACGATTCATATGCATATGCTCTTCGTCTGGATGATACAAAGATCAATCGATATATCAATCTGGCTCAGGTTCAGTACCAAATAGGACATAAAAAAGAAGCTCTCAAAACATTTCGTCAGGCATTGAAAAAAGATCCAAAAAATGTTCAGCTTTTGCGTTTTGTGGGGGAAATATCTCAGGAACTAGGAGAAAAAGAAGATGCAATCATAGTATATCGTAAGATATTAGAGCTTGAGCCATATAATGAAGAGATTGTTTTAATTCTTCAAAAAATAGAATCTTAAACTTATACATGTATAAAGCTTCACTGGATTTTCTTCGTTCTCATTTTCCTCAAAATGTAGAGATTATGGAAAAAGCTTCTTACGAGAGGCTTTTTCGTTTGTTTCCATTTTTTCTTGGGTTCTTTGGAGCTTGTATTGTACTTCTGTTTTCTATTTATACACTTATATATCGTTTGCCTGTATCTGTATATGTAGATGATGAAAAATCAGCTTTTTCTCAGGTGCAAGATCTTCATTCAATAGAAGAGACTGTGTTGGACTTTGCTTCTGGTTCGTATACTGAAGTTTCTTATAATTATCTGGTATCATCGGATTCTCAGGCTATGGGGTTTTTAAATAGAACATTAAATATTTGGGATTTATTTGAGTTTCATATGAAACATGTATTTCAACCTCTGTATTTTGAGACAGAAAAACAAATAGTATATTCGAATAAAGAAAGTTTGGTTCCTTTGCATTGGGAAAGATATTTGCAGGAAAAGCCAATCTTATACTATTTTGAGGAATATCAAAATATGCTATTTGAAGATATTCATAGCTGGGATTATTTTTTACTACAAGTTTCTGAAAAATGGGAGAAAGACCCTCAGAATGTATTTATTTCTCAAGATCCAGATACAGAAAATTTGAGTTTCTCTAGCTTTGCTCTGTCAGGAGACTCTGTTGCGAAAATGGAAACAAAGGGGTTATTGCTCCAAGGAAAAGAGAAGAGTATTCCTTTTGTCCATTGGTTTGGGGTCAAAAAAGCCCCTGTAGTAGAGGTTGATCAGAAAGTTGCAGATATGGAAGTAGATACAGTTCTTTCTACCGGAGTGTCGGATTATTCGTATTCAAGCTGGGCTCGTCAGCAAAATGTATTTGTAGGGCTTTCTAAATTTCAAGGAAAAATATTACAACCAGGAGAAACACTTTCTGTGGTGGATGCCGTTGCACCTGTTACTCCATGGAATGGGTACCACAAAGAAGATGTCATCAAAGGAGATATCTTAGAAAAAGAATATGGGGGAGGTTTGTGTCAGGTTTCTTCTACTGTGTATAGAGGAGCGATGCTCGCAGGACTCTCTATTCCTCAGAGAAAATCTCATGGATATATGATTTTTCATTATACTCCACCAGGGAGTGATGCTACGATCTATATGCCGAGGCCAGATCTTCAGATAACCAATGATATGGAGACTCCTATTATTATCCAGACACACTATGATCCGGAAAAAGAACTTGCGTATGTGAACTACTATGGCAAATCTGATGGAAGAAAGGTTGAATTGTCCGGTCCGTATATTTCAGATTGGAAACGTGCAGGAAATCCAGAATATATTTATACTACGGCGTTGCCAGTAGGACGTATAGATAGGGTAGGCTATGCTTCACCAGGATTTACTGCTACATGGACGAGAGATATAGACTATTGAGATACAAGAGAAACTGTGCACGAATCTATCGTATCCAAATATCGTCCATCAGCAGATAAATATATGATTGGGAAAGCAGCAGAGCCAGAAAACCCTATTGAATAAAGAAGCAGGAAGGAGTAGAGTAGTCGTATGTTGGGTGATTTATTTGAAAAAATATCGTCATATAATCCAAATTTTTCTTCGGAGCAACAGGAAGATGTTCTCCGAGCTTTTCTATATGCCAAAGACGCTCATAATGGTCAATATCGAAAATCTGGAGAAGCATATATTGAACACCCTTTGGCAGTAGCTCATTTACTCACAACTTTGGAAGTAGACATTCCCTCTATTATGGCAGCTATGCTCCATGATGTAGTAGAAGATACAGATAGTACTATCGATCAGATACAAGAAGAGTTTGGTTTGGAAGTATGAGCATTGGTAAAAGGAATGACTAAGCTCGATACACTTCAGTACGAAGGGCAAGAAAGACAAAAACAGAATTTGCAAAAGATGCTTCTTTCTATCTCAGGAGATATTCGTATTGTGTTCATCAAATTGGCAGATCGTCTTCATAATATGCAGACACTCAAATCTCTCGGGGATCGTCCAGATAAACAAGTGCGTATCGCGAGAGAAACTCTTGATATATATGTTCCATTGGCAGACAGACTTGGTATTTTTGCTTTTAAATCAGAGCTTTCTGATCTATGTTTTCGTTATTTGCATCCACAAGAGTATACACTTCTTTCTAGTCAGATAGGGATAGGAAAAAAGACACAAGAACGTAGGTTGATTTCGTATAAAAGGCAGCTGCAGGATATACTTACAAAGGAATCTATTCCTGTAGAAAAGATTACATATAGGATCAAAAACATGTATTCGATCTACCAAAAAATGTCTCAAAAACATAAGACTCTTGAGGAGGTTTATGATCATTTTGCTATGAGAGTTATTGTCCCAACTGTGAAGGATTGTTATCACACATTGGGTCTTGTTCATCAGTATTTTTATCCTTTAGATCATCGTTTCAAAGATTTTATAGCTACCCCAAAAGCCAATGGGTACCGCAGTATTCATACAACTATTGATATAGAATGAAAGCTCGTAGAGATACAGATTCGAACAGCTAAAATGGACCGAGAAGCTCAATTTGGAGCAGCGGCACATTGGGCTTATACCGAATGAGGAAAGCAATCTGTGAAGCTGTCAGAATCACAAAAAAAATGGGCACAAGATCTTTCGAATGTGCAGCAGCTGATATCAGAAGAGCATGGGAATTTATCTTCTGTGAAATACGACTTGCTTTCGGATCGTATTTTTGTAAAAACCCCAAAAGGGGATATCAAAGATCTTCCAGTGGATGCTTCGCCTCTGGATTTTGCCTATGCTATTCATACAGAAGTGGGAAATAAATATTCAGGAGCAAAAGTAAACGGGAGAATGGTCTCTTTGTCGTATGAATTACACAATAACGATGTAGTAGAAATACTGACAAGCCCACATGCTTTTCCGAATGCTCAGTGGCTTTCTCATGCAAAGAGCTCCCTTACCCGGAGATGAATTCGTTTGTTTCTCAAAGAACAGAGAAAAGAAGAAAAAATAGAAGAAGGAAAAAGATATCTGGAAAAAGAATTATTGCGTTTCAACAAAGAACTTCCTAGTAAAGATACACGAGTTGATGATGTTGCTGTTCGTCTGGCAGAAGGAGATATCAAGATATTTGCAGCTATTAAAGAGTTATTTCCTGACTTGGCAGTATTTCGAGCAGAATCGAGAAAAAAGAAAATAGAAACAAATGCCATACATCATGATATATCATCTATTCGGGTGAATGGAGTGGAAGATATTATGGTTCATACCAAAAATTGTTGTCAGCCTTATACAACAGATTCTATTGTTGGTTTTGTGAGTAAGGGATCAGGAGTTGTTATTCATACATTAGACTGTCCTGTGATCAAAAGAGTAGATCCAAAACGTTTGATCGATGTGCATTGGTCTGATGATGGAATAGGATGATACGATATAGAACTTGATATTTTGATAGATAATACACTGTGAGCAGGGAGAGATATATTTGATGTCTTTGGAAAAAGGAAGATCAATATAGTATCTTTTGATACTCTCAAACACACACCAAAAACTCTTCAAAAAACGAAACAAGAACAAGCAGATATTACGACGGTGAGTTCTGTAAGAATAGCATTTACACTCAAAACAATTGCTAATCTATCAGCAGTGATTGATGATTTAGAAGAAAAAGAACATATTTTGTTTGTTGCCGTGCATTAAAAAATAATACCAATTTTTTGGTATTATTTTTTCTTTCTTTGTTTTTTTCCTGGATAGGTATCACTATAGATACAACCACAGTAATTCTGTCTGTAGATATCATGTGTTTTACAGTATTCTACTGATCTATTGAATCCATGATTTTTGATAAAAGGGATATCGAGGTATTGAATATTATACTCTTCCCCAAGATTTTTCCCTATCTTGCTCAGCTTGGTAAAAGATTTGTGTGGGGATATGTTGAGACTTGTAGTCCAAGCATCACAATTTTGTTTCTGTGCTTCTATGACAGACCTCTTGAGCCGGAGATCATAACAGGCTGTACATTTTGCTCCTTGTTCGGGTGTGTTTTCGAGTCCTTTGATAGCAGCATCAAAGTTTTCTGTGTCATATTCTCATTCGATAAATGGAATATTTTCAATCTCACATACTTTTTCAAAAGCTTTTAGACGTTTATCGTACTCTGCTTTTGGATGAATATTGGGGTCATACCAAAAAGCAATAATATCATATTGATCTTTGAGGTCCATGAAAGGAACCGTAGCATCCGGTCCACAGCAGACATGGAGCAGGAGTTTTGGTTTGTGTTCCAGTATTTTTTTAACAGGTTTATAGCTCGTTCTGTGAATATTGGTAATTTGGGATTTGTCTTGGAGAGACTCTTGGTGTTTTTTAGTCCCATATCCTTTGTGGTGTTCCAATCCATATTGTGGATAGATAGTGGCATAGCTATCCATGAGCTTATCTCGAAAGACTTTAGCTAGGATACTAGCGGCTTGTATTTCTGGTATTTTGTCATCTCCTTTGATGATAGAGAGAGCTGGTTTTTTCAAACCATCAAATTCAAATTTATCATTCCCATCTACCAGGGTAGTATTGATATGCTCTGCTTTCGATCCCATGCGACGTATACACTCATCCAGAGCCTGTTGCATTGCAAATTTATTCGCTGGTTTGATACCATTCGTATCTATATAGCTACTATCCGAAACTCCCACTCCATAAAATATCTTTCCTTGTGTTCACAGCTGTACAAGCGTATCAAAAAGCTGCTCTCGTTTTTTTTCGGAGAGTTTTTTACTATCTGCTAGCTGATCCCTGACCTCTTTTGGCAGATCTTCGAAGCTGGCAGCAGCAGCAACAACAGGCCCAGCCCATGGGCCACGTCCTGCTTCATCTATCCCGATAGTGTATTTTTTTTTATGTGTATCCATTGCGATCAGTATAACAAAAAAGCCATGACATACAAGTCATGACTTTGATTTATCACTGGCAATTGTTTTAGTGTCTTTATTATCGATAATTTCAATATCTTCAAGCTCTTGCTGATTTTTTCTTTTAGCTATTTCTAAATACACCTGGACATTAAAAATTTCTTTTCTTGGTACAAGACACACCATATTTTCTTCTTTGAGAGATCCCTTATATTTTTTGAGTTCCTGGTGTGCTTGTAGAGGAATACTTGCTTCCACATATTTTAGTTTCCGTACTGCAATAAACATAAGTACATTGATCACAATCATAAGAATAATGAAAGGTATTCCCATGATCAGGGTTATGTTTTGTTTGTTTTCGGGAACAAGATCAGAAATAAATCCCACTGTTCCTATGCTATAAATAGCAGTAATTACTCCATAGATAATCATAGAGCTTTTTACGTCCCACTGTTTGTCATACACCATAGAAACAAGTCTCCATGATATAATAATATCTATTATTAGCAGTATACACATGATACTTATAGTGCTTCCTGGTCCCATGTTTTCTCCTTCTTAGTTTGTAATTCGTGTGTGTTAGTATTGTTGATTGTGTTTGTTTTGTCAATACTTCTGTATGTCTTGTGTTGTTACATACAAGATTTTATATGTTCGAGAACTGTTTGGACTCTCTTTTCTACACTTCCTGTAAGAGGAATATGTTTGATTTCTAACTTTCGGAGAATTTCTAATACACGATTTTCGATCTCAATTTGAAATTCTTCATCAGTATTCCGGACACCATCATCCACCAAGGGAAATTCTTTTGGAATAAAAAATACATGAGTATAGGGCGACAGATGAATGTAGTCTTCGATCATATCATAGACTCGTTCATACATATCAAGGTCTTTGGTATAAGCAAGGGTATCTATAACCCCACGGTCAGAAACAAAACAACTAGTGAAAGATTCTTGGTACATTTGCGTAAAGAGAATTTTTTTTTGAAAGTCTTCTTGTTCATGCACTTCCATTTGTTCTGGTTTTTTATTTTGACTCAGAATAAGGTCACGAGCTACTTCATCTAGGAATGAAATATTGGAGAGTTGTTTTTTGAGTTCTCTCATGACTGAGGTTTTCCCGACACTAAATGATCCTGTAAGAATGATACGCATAATATAGATGATAGATAAAAGATAGTAAATTATCGATACTGAATGGTGACAGTTTTTTCTCGAGTATTTTGACCTCGTATTATGTTGATGGCAGATCGAGATACTCAAAAAAATGTAGAAAGGAATTTTATAAGTTCTTGGTTTGCTTTCCCATCGACAGGGAGACTGCTTATGCCGAGCTTGAATATTCAGTCTGACATCATTTCCTTCCATGCTGTGTTTTTTGATCCAGGGTGAATACGGATCACGAGGGTAATATTTCCATTTTGAGCAAGAGAGTTTTTATACTCTTCGAGTTTTTGGATACTAGTATGATTGAGTGATTGCTTTTTCATGCTTCTATTATAGCAGAAAAT
The DNA here is from genome assembly GCA_034717395.1 of Patescibacteria group bacterium. GTDB lineage: Bacteria > Patescibacteriota > Gracilibacteria > JAYELJ01 > JAYELJ01 > JAYELJ01. The sequence continues at coordinate 24,185 of JAYELJ010000083.1, read as the reverse complement.
GATCGATAAAAAAAGCAGCAGGTAAAAACCTACTGCATAAGCGGAGATTGGTTTGCTTCTCCTTGTATCATATATTTCGTTTGTTCTTGTACAGTTTTTTGTATGTCATCTGGTTGCTTGAGAAATATCTCTTCTGCATCGAACAAAATAGTTTGCACGGTCATGTCATGAAGTATCTCATCAGCATCGAGTGTCATGCTGTACATAAGAACACCATCTTGGGCGTTTCCAATAAGTTGACGATTGCTATGAACAATCATATAGGCTTGGTGGAGAGCCGCTGTGTAAAGCTTGGGAAAGAAATCTCTGTTTGAAGTTTCTTCTGACATCTCTATTTCATACAAAACACTATGATGGAATGAGTCAAAAACAGTCATTATATTTATTTGATTTGCATCATCTGGATGAAACCCAATAGATATAGGACTAATAGAAAGGGATTCCTGTTGGCTTGCAATAAGTATTGACATAGCTACAGGGGGAGCGATAAATGTATCACCGTCTTTTTTTCTCTCAATAAGTTGTAGCATTTCCTGTGTGCTTTCTGGGTCGATAGATATTGTTATATATTGCGTATTCATAATTCACCTCCATGTATCTATTCGCAAGGAGTATACTTCTTCGCTACTCATATGACAATCTAAAAATTGGTCAAGCTGAGTGTTTCGCAAAATGATCATTTTTTTGCTATAATTATCTGATCTGAGAGAGTTCTCACATCTTTTATCTTTTATAATAATTCTGTATTTATGCTCATACCTACTGTTATTGAAAAATCTCGTGAAGGGGAACGTGCCTATGATATCTATTCTCGTTTGCTTAAAGATCGTATTATTTTTCTTTCGAGTGAAATAGAAGGAAATATGGCAAATCTTATTGTTGCACAGCTTTTGTTTCTCGAATCAGAAGACCCCGATGCGGATATTACAATTTATATCAATAGTCCAGGAGGTTCGGTAGTCGATGCTTTTGCTATCATGGATACGATGAACTTTATCAAATGTGATGTTTCTACTGTGTGTATTGGTGGGGCGGCATCGGCAGCAGCACTTCTGCTTTCATGTGGTGCAAAAGGAAAACGCTATGCACTCCCGAATGCAGAGATTATGATCCATCAGGTGCTTGCTGGGTTCCAAGGACAAGCCAGTGATATCAAAATCCATGCAGAAAATATCCTCAAATTCAAAGACCGTACGAATTCTATTCTTGCGAAAAATACAGGAAAAACAAAAAAACAGATCGAAAAAGATACCGATCGTGATAATTTTCTTTGCGCAAAAGAAGCTCTAGAGTATGGGATTATTGATAAAATTATCGAGAAAAAATAGCACAGAAAAAAGTACTCAAATGAGTACTTTTTTATTTTTCTATCCACTCCGGGGTACCCCAGTCAGTAACGACCACCGGGCCTTTTTCTGTAAAAAACACATTGTGCTCGAATTGTGCTCCAGATTTTCCATCTGCTGTTACGATATTCCATCCATCATCGAGTTCGACGATACGAGGTTTTCCTAGTGTCAGAATCGGTTCGATAGCAATGACCAGTCCGGGCTGAATCTTTGGTCCGCTTCCCGCTCGTCCATCATTTTCTACATAGGGGTCTTCGTGGACGTCATATCCTGTTCCATGCCCACAGAGTTCTTCAATAATTCAGAGTTTGTATTCTTTGGCTACCTTTCCGATAGCATGAGATATATCTCCAATAGTTTTGGCCGTCTTGCAGGCTTCTATTCCGGCAAGAAGTGATTTGTAGGTTCATTCTAAGAGCCTACGGGTATCTTTTGGCATTTTGGTATGGTCTCCAATGTAGATAGTTTTTCCAGAATCTACCGCCATATGTTGGTATCGTACCCCTAGGTCGACAGATACTATGTGTCCTTCCTTCAAGATACGGTCATCGGGGATAGTATGTACTATCTCATCGTCAACAGACATGCACAGAGCATCAGGGTAGCCAGAATACCCCTTAAATGTTGGTGTGCATCATTGGTCAGCAATATATTTTTCTACCGCGATGTTGATCTCTTTGAGGGTGTGTTTTTGTTCTTGGAGCATTTGTTCTATCAAAACAAAACAAGCAGTATGTACTTTTCCTGCTTGTTTCATTGGTCCAAGATCTTGCGATGTTTTTTTAAGTCGGATATTAGTCTTCATATTACAGTTGATCAGCTATAGTTTGGTAAATATCTTGTATGTCGAGCATTCCATCTGCTTTGAGGACTTTTCCTACTTTTTCATACTGTTGTACCATGGGCAGAGTCTCGTCTCTATATACAGAAAGTCTTTGTTCAATAGCTTCTGGATCTGCATCATCTGCTCTCACAGCAAGATCTCCTTCGCATTCTGGACATTTTTCTCCTGTGTATGTAGAGAGAGGAGCGTAGTTACAGCTCTGGCAAATACGACGAGCTCCGAGACGATATCTTGATTCATTTTCTGTAATATCTATCAGTACGGGAAGAAAATCCATATCATGCTGATTCATGAGCTTTTCAAACCCAACTCGTTGTTCTTCGCTACGAGGAATTCCATCGAATATGATGTTATCTTTTGTTTCTTGCTGATCAAGCCATTCTCCAATAACATCCATGATAAGGTCAGTATCTACTAGCTTTCCATGTTCGATACGTTCTTTTACTTTGTTTCCTACTTCTGATCCACTGGCTGCGATCTTACGCAGTACAGATCCTGTTTCAAATGTTTGGTAGTT
>JAYELJ010000083.1:0-21375 GCA_034717395.1 Patescibacteria group bacterium | reverse complement strand
CATCCATGATAAGGTCAGTATCTACTAGCTTTCCATGTTCGATACGTTCTTTTACTTTGTTTCCTACTTCTGATCCACTGGCTGCGATCTTACGCAGTACAGATCCTGTTTCAAATGTTTGGTAGTTGTTTTTTTCTATAAGCATGCGCGCCTGGGTTCCTTTTCCAGATCCTTGCATTCCAAAAAGTACGATGTTCATAAATAAGTGTGAAAGTTAAAAGTGTATAAGGTAAAGAGTGAAAAACTCTGTAGTGCTGAATCCCAATACTCTGTCATTCTGAAATTTGTTCAGAATCTTTCCTTTGTGTGCTAGAGATCCTGAAACAAGTTCAGGATGACAGATGGGAGAGTTCAGGATGATATTAATTTCTATATGTTCAAGATCTCGCTGGCATCTTCGAGCGTGAGAGCATCTTTTGGAAGAGGCTTTTGTTTGCGTTTCTTTGCTGGAGATATAATAGGAGGAGCCGATTGCTCTGGTGTTTCTACAGCAGCAGGAGCTTCGCTTGGAAGTGGAGGTGTGTTTTTATTTTCTCCTTGTTCAGTGGTGATTTGTGTGATTTCTGGCCAGATGTTTTGTGCAACCTGCAGTACTTGGTTTTTATTTTCTCCTTTTTCTATACGAGAAACAAAGAATGCAGAAGGGAGCTTTAAGTGAAGCGTATCTCATTCTACCGAAGGAATTGCCTGTTTGATAGTATTTCGGATAGGAGAAGAGAGTTCTGCACTATTCAAAATAGATACCCATTGTTGTTTGAAGTTTCCAGGTATCGTTGTTGTCTCTGTAGTTGCTTGTTTTGCTGTTTCAGGCTCTACTGCTTTTTCTGCTGATTGAGTAACTACTGGTTCTACTACAGGCTGAGGGTCTGGTGTTTTTGGTGTGTTTGAAGTTTTTAGAGTGATTGGATTACTGTTTGCTGGTTTTTGTGTTTGAGTTTGGTTACAGATCTCTATCACAGCAAGGTCCAACGCTACAAAAGGAATATCACTATAGATCCATTTTTTTTGTGCTTCGATGAGCTTCTGAACAATAGTTACGATATCGCTATTGTTTGTGTCAGCAAGCAGCTGTGTATGGAATGAAGCAATGAGTTTTTGAAACAAAGAATTCTCATTGAGTCCATTGGTACGAAAGTCAGTAATATATTTGAGTGCAACAGCCTGGTCTTTTTGTAGGAGTCTTGCTGCCAAATCTTGAATATCTTTCTGTGATCCAAACCCAAGTGTATCGGATACAAGAGACTCTGTGATAGGTCCCGATCCACTTTCAGAAATGATGCGTTCGAGGAGTGTTTCTGCATTACGCATTCCTCATTCTGCAGCATTTGCCAGGAGTTCTAGAGCGGACAACTCATACTCTTTTTGTTCTGTTTCACAGATATTTTTGATCTTATTGAGAAGCTCTTCTTGATTGAGACTGCGAAAATCAAAACGCTGACAACGAGAGATAACAGTAGCTGGGACCTTGTCTATATCAGTGGTAGCGAGAATAAAGTAGACATGCTTTGGTGGTTCTTCGAGAGTTTTCAGGAGAGCATTGAATGCTGATTTTGAAAGCATATGTATCTCATCGATAATATATACCTTTTTGTCGGCAAATACCGGAGCGATAACAGAATTCTCAATAATATGGCGGATATCATCCACAGAAGTATTGGATGCAGCATCCATTTCAATAATATCTTGAGTGTTATTGGGATCTTTGTCTTCTTGTACAATATGTTTGGCAAGAATACGAGCAGTGGTAGTTTTTCCAGTTCCTCGTGGACCTGTAAATATATAGGCATGTGCTATCTTGTCCTGCGTGATTGCATTCTGGAGCGTAGTTCTGATATGTTCTTGTCCTTGCATTTGGTCAAATGACTCGGGACGGTATTTGGTATAAAGAGACACGAAGTTGATGCTAGAAAAATGAAACAAAAGAAAATCACCAAAAGTGTACACAAAAAGGGGAATAAAAACAAAAAAAACATGGGAAAAATCATAAAAATATGATATAATGATCCGATAATATATTTTTAACCATCAACGTATTACTATGCCTCTTTCTTTTATGGTCTTTATCGTAGTGCTTTCAGTACTTCCAGCGATTATCTGGTTTCTTGTGATTCACAAGCTTCGTAATATTTCTATAAACAAAGCGCTTCTGACATTTGGGGGAGGGATGCTTGCTATACTACCGATTCTTCTGATGAAGTATCTGTTCAATCCTCAGCCAGATTTTGATTTTATGTTGGTCAAAGGAAATATACAGATATTCGATTTCTTTAAAGCGGTAGAAGCTTCGTTTGAAAATGCTACGATGGCTCTGTTTGCGGGGTTTGTACTGGTGGGTATCATAGAAGAATACCTCAAACACTATGTAGTGAAAAAAATTGATTCGAAAGATAAAAGTTTTGCAACGATTGCCGATGCGATCGGATTCGCTGCTTTTGCTGCTCTTGGATTTGCGTTCTTGGAAAATATTTTCTATGCGATGACAGCTGCGCAAGAGTTTGGAGTGCTTCGTCACTGGGAACAGCTGAGTTTCTTTCATTTTCTCATGCAACCAGAAGCTCTTACATTGATACTTATTATCTTTCTCCGTTCGGTGCTTTCTACTTGTGCACATATATTATTTGCGTCTATTTATGGGTACTACTACGGGCTTCATAAATTCGCAAAAGAAGAGATGATTGAAAAAATTGGACAGGGGCACCAGTTTCGTATTACACATTGGATTTCTAAAGTAACACGTATCCCACTGGTAAAAATATTTTCAGGGGAAATGTTGATGGAAGGGCTATTTCTTGCGATGCTGGTGCATGCAGCATATAATTTCTTTATGGCATCAGGGTTTGCTATTCTTGCGGTAGTACTGGTTATCATCGGGTTTATTGGAGTGATGTATGAGCTGCAAACACGAGCAAATCTGATGAATTTACGTATTATAGATGAAGAGATAAACTTAGCGAAAAAAATGCATGAAATCGATGAAGAGAAAAAACATATCAAAGAGCAGGGAGGTCAGTAGGTTTGAGATAATATATTTCTAAATAATATTAATATTTTCACAGAGAATATGACACACAATCAATCGGGTTATAATATCGAAGAGCAGCTACAGAATATCAATAGACAGTTCAAAGAGCAGAGTATTCATGATACATCTGCTGATTCTGGTTACAAATATGTAGATATTGCCAAGACACCGATCGATGCCGATACGGTGGCTGTTACCGATCATATGGTAGCCGAAAAAGGTCGTATTATTCCTTTCCTTATCAAAGGTACGAAGATCAAAGTAGCTATTGTTGATCCAGAGAACACAATAGCGAAAAAAGAGGTAGCTCGTCTCGCAGAGATGGGATTTGAAGTAAAAATATATATATGTTCTCCAGAAGGGTTTCAAGAAGCTTTGAATACGAATATGGATCGTTACGAAGCGATTGATCATTTTAAAGTACAGCAAAAAGAGATCGAAGAAAACGAACATGTGGTAATCGAAGAAGAAATGACGGATGTCAAAGAGATTGCTAATAGTTTTCGTACCAAGTCTGCTGGAGAAATTTTGGCAACTATATTGGCTACGGCTATTGGGATGAATGCTTCGGATATCCATGTAGAGACCTATGAAAAACAAACGCGTGTTCGTTTCCGTATCGATGGAAACCTGCATGATGTAGTACATATCGATAATGAATATTCCGAGTATTTGAAAAAAGAAATTAAATTCAAATCAAAAATGAAGCTGAATATTACTAATGTTCCACAGGATGGACGTTTCTTTATTACTATTGCAGATAGAAAAGTAGATCTTCGTATCTCTCTTCTGCCGAGTCAGTATGGAGAAAGTTTTGTAGCTCGTATCCTCGATGCCAGCAAGAACAATCTGACGATCAATGATCTTGGATTTCCGGTTGATATCGCAGCTATGGTCAAACGAAACATCAATAAGAAACAAGGTTTGGTGCTGGTAACGGGACCTACTGGTTCTGGGAAAACAACGACACTCTATGCACTTTTACAAAGTATGAATAGTATGGAGAGAAAGATTATTACCCTCGAAGACCCGATTGAATATGAGCTGCCAGGTATCGAACAATCAGAGATCGATCAGAGTGCGGGATATATGTTCGCAGATGGTTTACGCGCTATATTACGTCATGATCCTGATGTAGTGCTCGTAGGGGAGATCCGTGATAAAGAAACAGCAGAAACGACAGCCAATGCAGCACTGACGGGGCATACGGTATTTTCGACTATTCATACCAATTCGGCTGTAGGAGCATTTGCTCGTCTGATGCATATTGGGGTTCCTTCATATATGCTTCAGCCATCGGTCAATCTTATTCTTGCTCAACGACTTGTTCGAAAACTCTGTCCCGAGTGTAAAGAAGAACATGTGTTGGAAGAATGAGAAGTTTCTCTGTTTGAACAATTTGGATTCGAAGGAATAAAGAAAGTATATCAAGCAGGAGAATGATGTCCTCACTGTCACAAAAGTGGGTACAAAGGTCGTCGAGGTATTTATGAGGCAGTAGAGATAAACTCAGAGATTCGGAATGCTATCTCCGATACCGAAGGAGCAAGCGGAGTAAGTATCGATGAAGGAAAAATAGCCGAAGTAGCAAAACGTACCGCTGGATATAAAGAACTTATTTTCCATGGATTGCAGTTGGTAATAGATGGAGAAACATCACTCTCTGAGATTTATCGAGTGACACACTAGATATATTTATCACCTTGCTCCTTGTAATAAAAAAAACTATCATAGTGATAGTTTTTTGTTTCTCTTACTTTTTCTCTATGCATATTTGGATCGTTTGTGCTCTCCCTGTAGAACAAAAACATATCGAGGCTCAGCTACAAAAGATAAAAAAGAAGTATTATCAGCAGCAAGTGATCCCAAAAGTCGTATCAGTAGGTGTGTGAGTGGAATCTTCAGTCTACAGCCTGTCTCAGAAAATAGCCCAAACACAAAATAAGCCCGATTATATACTAAATATCGGCGTATGTGGTGTGGTGTCGAGTCCAGAGGAAGTGTTGCCGGTAATCCAAGCGTATAGAACCATCAAAAGATCGACAGAGAAAGAGTTGGTAACACCGCTGACACATATGAGCTATCCTCTCAAGACGATTCTCTGTTCAGATTTGGTAGTGACTGCCGATGATCAGATGGGAAAACACGAATATGTAGATATGGAGTCGTATGGGATAGCCTATGTTTGTGAAAAGGAAAAGATCCCATATTCTATTATCAAATCCGTCTTTGATACAGTTGGCCCATTATCCAAACAGGTAGACTTGTGAGAGTTGCGAGCATCTCTATCTAAGATTGAATTGGAGAAAGTATTAGACGATATTGTAGAAAGTAATATTGCAAGTGTAAGGTAATTTATCATCTAATATCTCATATCTATTTTGATTATTTATCAAGAGTCTCAGGCAAAAGATTGTCCTATTGCTCAGAAAATAGTATCTCAATACACCGATGCTACCGTTCTCGATATCAAACACTATAAAAATGTATTCGATAAACAGCTGGTGATCCCAGAGAATGAAAAAGCTATTTTGCTCGCCAAAAATACCGGGAGTTTTGCTCTTCCTGCACCAGTAGGATACGGACATGCTGGGAAAGGATACTTCTTGCGAAACACATACAATTGTCCTTTTTCTTGTCAGTATTGTTATTTACAGGGAGCTTTCAAACATAGAGCTTTGACTGTATTTGTAAACTATGATGACCTAAAACAAGAAATCCAAAATATTTGTAATCAGTATCCAGATGAAGAAATTTGGTTCTATGCAAGTAATTGGTCAGATCCCCTGGGGACAGAGATGGTTACGCATTTTTGTCAGGAGTTTATTCCATTTATTGATTCGATCCCCAATGCTCGGCTCGAGATCCGTAGCAAAAGTAATTACATAGATCCGTTGGTTGATACTATCGCAGTGAGTCCCAATACAGAAGTATGTTTTTCTCTCAATCCACAGGAGATTATTGCAAAATATGAATGAGGAACAGCAAATCTAGATCAGAGAATAGATTCTATCAATACGCTTCTTGAAAAATGATGGAAAGTAGGTTTACGTCTGTTGCCATTGTTGGAAGTAGAGGGATATCAGGATATATATACCCAGTTTAAAGAAGAAGTAGAGTCGAAGATAGATATACAGCGTATATCGAGTGTATTTGTAGGAGGGCTTATGTATGTAGAAAAAGACTACAAACAGATCCTTAAAAAACAGCCGGGTTTAGATCTTCTGACTTATCTCAAAAAAGAAGAAGGTATGTACCGGGAATCACGAGAAGCGAGAGATTTTTTCTATACACTGTTCGAAGATTGGAAAGATTGTCAGATCTGTCTAGACGCTAAGTAATCATCTCTGTGAAAGAGTATAAAAAAGACACTCCAGAAAAATCTGGGGTGTTTTATGTTATGCTTGCATCAGAACCATGTGTGTAATTACATTCATGTGTCGTATTGGTATTAGCATAAATATATGCTTGAGATAGAATAGCTTCTATATCATTAGAGTAGAATACATGACTAATGTCAGTTATTTTAGAAAAATCAAAATCATCATTTGTTGCCTCTGGATAAATTCTTGGTTTCGCTTCGGTAGCAATTTCTATCAGAATGGCATCTATGAGTCTTGCTTCTATACCAATGTGCTCGATTGCAAATTTAGAAAGAATTTGTCCAAGAATGATTTTTTCATCCAGATTTTTTGTATTAATAGCTAACCCATCAATAGATTTGATAGTATTTGTAGCTGCTAATAATTCAAACTCCATTGCATTTTTAGGAATGGCAGCGTCTGCTAGGTAAAAAAATTGTTTTACAAAAGATACTGTAGCTATTTTAAAAGCATCCTGGGCATACATATTGTTATTGTCACAAAGGTATGCTTGATACAGTAAATCCTGCAAATATGGAGACTCTAACTTCCAGTTTTTGATAGAAATTTTAAATGCATTCTTTAGTAATGATGGTAGATTTTCTACAACTTTGTCTTTTGATTCTATTTCTTGGTATATACCGGCTTGCATATCTTGCTCCTGTGTTTTTGTAGTAAAAGTATATTTGTAAGTACAGATACACTTTTCTGTGCTCGTCATCTTATACTGATGATAAATCTATGTCAATATCTATTTTTCGCTACTGTCCGAATAGATGTTCCCACTGCTAAACATATTCCATCCATTTGTTTTGAATATATACCCAGCAAACTCTTCGAGAAGAGCAGAGCAGGCAGCATGCACTCCCCATAGCATAGGAAAAAACAGGCTAAAAAATATTGTAAAACCCATATGGTAGAGCATCATCAACATGAGGATATTGATGATAAATCCAATAATAGCACTATAGATAGACATGATATCATATTCGCTTCCTGCAAGCGTATCTACGAGTAGCTGACTCATGAGAGCAATGATCAATGATTGGATGATGAACCCAGGAAAAATATAAGAAACATCTATAAAGAGAATCACCAAGTACATGATACTAAATAGACTCGAAGTAAATATGGCAGAAACCATGATGCTTCGTTTGTGGGAGTGCTGTTGTTTTTCATATTTCTCAGGATCAAATGCGATTAGCAGGAGTAGATACAGATATGGTATCAGGGAATTGACAATAATTGCTACAAAGAAAAATACAATAGCAGTGATATAGTCGATGTGAGCGCTCAGAAGAAGTGGCTCGATCATAGAAGGATAGAGAATACTCCAAATGAAAAATAAAATAAAAGCAGGTACCGCAGCTAATACCCCAGCAAAAATACGGTATAGAACGGTGTTTCCAGAGATATCTCTTGGTTCGTAATAAGCAGCAGGCATAGGACAGGGGAGTGAAAAATAAAAATAGAAGAGCAGATAAATATTAGTTTAAAAGTAGCATTTTTTTTATGAATATGCAATACTGATGCCAGAATCTTATCTTTTTCATATATCATACCTGTATGTTTCCTTCTTGGGATTTGTTTATTATCATGATGGGTTTTCTGGTGGTAGCCTATAGTGTTATTATTGGAAAACACGATACGATGAAGATTATTATTGGGACCTATATTGCCATGCTTACCGCCGATGGGGTAGGGAATCTGTTTGCAGATTATATATTTCCTCGTACGGATCTCTTTCCTATATTTCAGGCAGTGGGGCAGTCTATATTGATCATCGGTACCAAGATACTCTTTTTTGTGTCTTGTATTGTATATCTTACCCTCAAAGCGCGTTTCGATGTAGAAGTTTCTGACTCAGAATCTCATATAGCATCCACATTTATATCAATACTTCTTGGGTTTCTTTCGGCATTATTGATTATCTCTACTATATTAGTCTATGCTTCTGGATCATCTTTTGTGCTCCAGTCTCTCAATATGAGCGAATCCTTTATGACATTTGTGTATAGCCAGTCTTATCTTGTGAAGATCTTGCTGGATCATAGCTCGATTATATTTGCTCTTCCAGCGATATACTTTCTCCTGGATAGTGTGTTTGGAAAAGAATAGAGTAATACAAAACAGCTCATACTTATAATTTTTTCTCTTTATGAAAGATATTCAAAAACATCCACATATCGAACTCTCTATAGATGGGGATATACCAAAATTTTCTTGGTTTGCTCATAGGCATTTGGAATTTGAACGTGGTCCTCGTTGGTGGGCGATATTTTTTGGTATTTTTATAGGGCTTGCGATAGCCACCGCATTCTTTGCTTTGTATTTGCAATCTTTGCTGATCGTGATGCTAGCGGGTGTCTATTATATGATTCATCGTACCCCTTCCCAGGAAGTGCCGGTAACACTTTCGGAGATGGGCGTATATTTTGATAATAAATTTCATTCTTACAATGATATAGAGACATTTGTCCTGTCTCACCCAGTACCTGGAGTAGATTTTCTTCATATTGAGCTCAAGAAAGAAGATAAGTTTCTCCATGGAAAAGAACTTGATATTTTGCTTACAGGTCAGAATGTGCTCTCTATACGAGATTTCTTGTTACATCAGATCCCAGAAAAATATGATAAGACCCATAGTCTGTCTCAGTGGCTTATTTGGATGCTTCGTATGTAGGCGTGGTATTTCTTTTGTTTCATATTTTCTCTTATTTTATTGATAGACAGTTAGTTGCCCTCTTGGTATGCAAGAAATATATCAATATATTCTTTATAGATATATGATTTTCCATATTTTGATTCGGATGATTTTTCTATAAGTATTCCTATATCAACCAGACGATCAATAACTTTTTGCGATCATGGACGAGAAAATCCAGTCCATTCCATAACTTTCGCGACATTTACTATCGGTAAACTATACAGATTATGTAATACAATCACAGCGCTTTCTGATGCAGTTTTGCTCAGGATTTGTATTTTCTCCATATCTTTTTTTCGTAACTCTACAACAGTATGTACAATACGAATACTTTCTTCTGTTGTAGATATAACGCCATCTAAAAAGAATTTGAGCCATTTCTCTACGCATCCATCATGATATTCTTGGAGTCTTTGGTAGTATACTTTTTGATATCTTTTAAAATATGAAGAAAGAAATAAAGCCGGTTTATCAAGCAGATTTTGACTCCAAAGATAGAGAATAATAAGTATCCGTCCGGTTCTCCCATTTCCATCAAGAAAAGGGTGGATCATTTCAAATTGAGCGTGAATAATTCCTGCTTTTATAATAGGTGATAAATGATCTTCTGTGTGCATAAATATTTCAAGGTCTGCAAGAGCCTTTTTCATTTCAGGAACGGTTGGTGGAATATATGACGCATCGCTTGGAGACACTCCTCCAATCCAGTTTTGTGTCATGCGAAAATTTCCTGGATCACTATAGTGTGTTGCTCTTGCTCCATGCATTATCTTTTCATGAATCTGACAAATAAAACGTAAGCTCAGGGGGAGTTCTTTGAGGTTCTCTTTTCAATAATGTATCGCATCAATATAGTGTAAAATATCATCAACATCATCTGGGATATTTTGTGATGTTTTTGATTCTGCTTCGATCGCATCGATCATAGTCGCTCTGGTTCCTTCGATCTGACTCGAGGATGTAGCATCTTTTCTTATGTACATACGTAAAAAGAAATCAATATCAGGAAGAAGTCGAGTTATTCCATCTAATTTTCCTATCAATAAAGTTGCGGTATGTGATTTTTGCAATATTTCAGCTGAGAGTTCTGAAAAGTTTTCTCCTGGAAATGGATAGGGGATAAAAGATTTATACCCTTCTGTTTGTTGCACATACCTTCCTATAGACATAATAAAGTTTTTTAAGATTTTGTTTGTATTAGTGTATCAGATATAAACAAAAACGCAATTTTGTTTATATTGGTTTTTTGTAGTAACAAAAATAAAAAACCACAGCCTTTCTCAGTAGCTTATTTGGATGCTTCGTATATAGATACGGAGCTTTTTTGTATCTGTCAAATTCTAATAGCTGATTTTTTCTTCATTTTCTGGTATAATCATATGAAAAGTTTATTTTCACACATCTCTATCTCTAATCTTTTCTTGCGATTATGATAAGCAATATCTTTAAACGAATATTTGTGTTACTATTTATTTCTTCTACGCTTTTGGCTGGAGGGAGTTTTATGGATGTGGAGAGAGCAGAGGCAGCATATTGGTATAATGCATGGCTTGATAGTGATTCTGAACAGTCTTGTGAGGATGCTTGGTCGAGGCTATCTTCTGATCCTAGTATATATTGATTGTATCAGAATAATTTGAGCCAATGACCTGACAGTCTTGACAACAATCCTACACAATTACAATTTTATATTACTTATTATTCTGTTGGTGGTTGAGGGGAGCAACCAAATTGACCGAATACTGCTAAATTTTCTGTATTTACAGCTAATGAAACAATAGCTTGTAATAAGTATGTGAATGAAGTTCAGCTAGGGTTGTTTGGAAGTATGTGAGAGAAAGTCGTATCAGGAATAAATCTACTAATTCTGATTTTTACGAAAGCTGCGTATGCAATTCTATGATTATTCATGTCTGCATCAGTTTCTTTTTTGGGTGCAGCATACCAGATTCCAGGTTCGATACATGGTGTGTGGGAAATTATGCTTTATATAGTTAATATCTTTTTTATATTAATACTTGCTATCGCGGCTTTTATGAATGTATTAGGTGTTCAGTTAGATACTTATGCAGTTAAGAAGATCCTTCCAAAGTTTATTGTGATAGCTATTACAGTTAATTTCTCTTACGCTCTGATAGTATTTATCATGAATATTGCAGAGATCGGGTATACACTTCTTCCTCAATTGATCTTTAATGTAGGAAGCGCTATAAACGATGACCTAAAATTTACTATTGGAAAAATATTAGATCTTAATTCTTATATGGATATTAGTAAGATTTTTCTAGTAGATCAGGATAATTTGAAAACATTCTCTTTTACTGTGCAATTGTGTGTAGGTTTTTTCTTTATTATTATGCTTATCCGACCATATGCAACTCTTACCTTTATTCTTGCAACACGTATACTAGCTCTCTGGGCGTTAATTATTACGGCTCCTTTCGCATTTCTTGCTTATATTTTACCAAACACAAAATCATTATGGGATAAATGGTGGAGTGGCTTATTGTCTGTTGCATTTATCCCGGTTAAAGTATTTACATTATTGTCACTTATCTATGTTGCGGTATTCACATTTAGAGATGAACTTCTATTGTGGGCAAATACTGTGGGGAACACGGTAGTGAGTACTGCTGATGGATTATCATGATCTACAGGTTATGGTGTTTTAGATATTACAGGAGCAATAGGGTGATGATTTGCAGAAGTAGCACAATGGATGAAGTTTATGATCCCCAAAGATTTATTATGAGTAGACTTATCCTCAGGTGATGAAACCTTAATTGGAGCTCTTGTTGTAACCTTAATACAGTTTTTTATATTTTATAAAGGAATGTCCTATGTTGCAGAGACAGCCTCAAAGGTTGAATTTATTGGAAAAGCTGGGGAGATGGGAAGTAAGGTTGGTAAGTGGGCTGGGTCTCAGGCTCTGCGTTCTCCAATTACTACATGGAAAGCAGGGAAAGGTGCTATTGGTGCAGCGGGAAAAGGAATAAAAGGTGGATATAAAATTATTCAAAATAAAGAGGGAATGAAAGCCGCTCTGGATGAACATATCGCAAATGATTGAGCTGCTATTAAAGACGGGGATAAACATAAGGAACTATCTAAGCTTTCAAATAAAGAACTGAAGAAACAAGGATATCTTGTTCATGAGGTAAATGGGAGAAAACAATTTATTAATAAACAAGATATTACATGAGGAATGGTAGGTGAAGCGAGAAAACAACAGATAAAAAACAGTGCAGCTGTAAATTATGTGAAAAATAAATTTCGTAAAAAAGAAGACTTTAAAGAAGAGAACCTTTCAGATAAACAAAAAGAACAAATTCAGAAAGGTGGTCATGCGATTGATCAAGTAACAGGACAAGCAATCCATAAGGTGTTTGATAGTTTTCAAAAAGCAATAGATAAAGAAAACTTTGGTAAATTAGATTCGAAATTGAAATCAAAATTTGAAAAAACATTTGATGCTAAAACAGGGGAAGATATTTATGCTCTCAAAAAAGGGATAGAACTTACAGCTGAGGAGCAAGGAAAAGTTGGTGATATGCAAGACATAGCACGATATAAGTTTCATAAGAATGAATACATGGGATCCAAAATGGTACGTGCAGGTCAAGGGATGCTTGATAGTCTGTCGAAAGAGGAATTTGACTCTGCTCTCCAAACAGGAGATCTAATTCAGAAGAAAAAAGAAACAGCACCAGGAGAAACTGCCAAGATTAACTCAAATGAATTGGATTTTGGATCAAAAGAAGCAACTAAGATCAAATATAATGCTCTGGATCATTATATGAAGACTGAAAAATGAGCAAACACGGAACAAGAAAAATTTATTCAAGAGCATTTGCAGGAAAATATTCGATTTGATGATCAAAAAGGAGAGTGGATTTCTCATTCTGTTGCAGAAATGGAAGCAAAAGATTTGTCAGAAACACAAATAAAACTAGTTCAAGATGCTTTAGCATCTGTACAAAGAACACATGATCAGCAAGTGTCGGAGATTGATACAGATGAAGGTCATGGAATAGATCAAGCAGGAACACTTACATTTGCAAACAAATCGGGGTTTGGGGTAGATCAAAAAACATTAGAGGAGCAAGGTTTCCATATTATGGAAGAGCAGAGTAGACTTTTGAATGAGACATTAGAGGTAGCTAGACAAGCAGCTAAAGATGGAATAGAATGAAACTTAGCTAAACTTCATAAGATGATACAAGATAATATTTTGGAAGAAAAAGATGGGAAATTACGACTTACGGATGTGGCTATTGGGAGTGATAAGAAATCTGAATATGAAAAGTTTTTGGAGGAATTTTCAAAAAGTGATGAAAATCCTTTAAAAAAGGAAATAGAAGAGAAAATAGAAAAGGAAATAGAAAAGGAAATAGAAAAATTAAGAGAAACAAGTGAAGAATTAGCAGAAGCATTTATTGAAGAAGAGATCAAATCTCTTCAAAATGACTTAGGTGATTCATTGAATAGTAAATTTAATACAAGTGTTAAAAATTCCACACGTGATCTGTATGAGTTTGAAATGAGACAACGTTCAGGTTATGCTGGTCAGACGAAAAAATTTAACGGTTTTAACAATATGCTTGCAAATCGTCGTGATGGAAAATATATCGATGTAGTAGAATCTTTGGGACAAGCTACTGTTGGTACTGCTGTTGATTCTGCAAAAAAAGTAGGAGCAGGTGTTTCAACTGTGGTAGGAGGTCCGACACAAGCTGCATCAAAAGTAGCAACAGATATATTTTGAGATGCTATCAATGAAATAGTAGCAGGATCGAGTATCGAAGATTCATTCAAAAAAGTTGGGGAGTATATTGTGTCTGGTATTAATGATGCCAAGAGTAAAAATCAACGAGCTTCTGATACAAAATTATCAAAAATATTTGAATCGACAGCGAAGGGTATTCTTGGAAAAGATATTCCATGGGCTCTACAAACTGAGGCGGCGGATGATCTTCGTAATGCGAGTAAACGTCTTAGTGATGCTGCAGATGAAATAAAAATGACATTTAGTCGTATGGGACTCCCTGATCAAATCAAAAAAATTCAAGAAATCTCTATCGAAGCCCAGAAAGGTGATAAGTATGCGCAGGCACAACTTGCCGCCTCTATGGATCTTATCAAGAACTTTGCAAAGGATATCAATACCAAAGAAATGATGGATGGAACATTTGATATTCTGAATCGTATTCGAGAAGAAGAAATAAAAGGAAATTTTATTGCAACAGGGAAAAATGTTATTGAAATAGCAGAAGGTCTTGGTTCAGGGAATGCTGTGCTGAAAGGGATGGTAACTGATATTCATACTCAAGAGTATAAGGCAGAACGTATGAATTACGGTAAGCAAAAGAATTTTGATAATTTTGATCGTGATCATCTAATAGAGATTGTTGCAAATGACAAAGATGCTATGAAGAAACTAATGGATCAGATAAACAGGAGTATAGCAGAGGCTACTACAGATATTGAACGAGAACAATTGAATATTATTAAGGATAATCTGAATTCGAATGACAATAAAGATAAGGCGAGAGGAATACTTATGGCTACTGGTGGAGGAGATTTGCATAAGATTCAATCAGGTCCAAAACCACTTGGGGGGAATGATGGTATCTTTGTTAATACCACTCATGAACAATATTTTAAAAAGAGGATGAATAATGTTCAAGAAATTATCGATTCAACAGATAAAACGTTTGAAGAGAAAAAATCAGCAGTAGATGGATTCCTGACAGATGGTGGTGATTGGTCCCTGATGAAACAGGGTCTTTCTGGAAACAGGGAGGTTATTGAAGCTCAGAAGAAATTTAAGGATCGTATAACTCGTTTAGAGAGAGATCCAAAAGTAAAAGCTGATCAGAAATCAAAGGAAACCAAAGAAACTATTGAACACTTACAAAAAGAGGTTGAGGAGTGACAAAGAGATATTGGAGAAATTTTGGGAGGTATAAATAATGATTTTATTAAATCGGTAAAACAAGGAGAGTCTGAATTAAGAGAGAATATTGGATCTCTTTCATCTGCTCTTCAATCAAAACAAACTGATATTCAAAGATCTTTACAAGAGTCTATAGATAACTGAGACAACAAATGATTCCAAGAAACAATATCTCAATTGCGTGTTTTAAAGTTAGATACATCTGAAATTATAAGGAATATTGTGTCTGACTATAAGATAGAAACAGTATCGGAAGCGAGTGATATGGGACGATTAAAGAAAGCTACATGATTAAAAGATTATATTACAGACCCTGATGATCTTATGGCTTTTGAGACAAACATCGATGATGCTATTACAAGAATTATCCAGGATGATCTGCATATATTGAAACAGACTTGAGCAGAAAAGAGACTGGTTCAGAATTCAAATGGGCCAGAAGCTCAGGCTAAAGAGAGTATCCAGGGTGTATTGTCAAAATTCCCATGATATGTTAAAAATCATAACGATGATATAGCAGATTTGAGGGCTACTATTATAAATCTCAAATCTCAACTGGAACAAGTCCAAATGGGACAAGGAACATCGTCAACAGGATCACCATCTCCAACAGGAGCTCCTATAGAAGGGCTTGTGGATGAGCATGGTAATCCATATTATTCATAATTTTATTATAACTTATAGAGAGTATATCCCATGCCACTCTCACAAAACGAAATATCGCAGCAGATATAAACAAGGAGGGTCTGTAAAAATTTGCAATATATATGCATCTTATATACAATATGAGTGTAAGCAATGTTGGATTGTTTTTTACGAAAAAGACCCCTCTCTGTTGGTGCAGAGAATAGGGTCTTTTTATTAGATTGCTTTCAAGAGTAGCGTAGCTACTAGTATCCCATAAGATACAGCAAGAAGCAGAATCAAAAGATTCCTCATAATGTTGGATGTTTTTTACGCCCGATTGGACGGGGTCTACTAGGGCCGAGACCCATGAGACACATCTGCTTGAATCAAATGCGGTTGTAGTATATTGAAATACTATCTGAAATACAAATAATCCTCATTCCTCTCACAAAACGAAATATTGCAGCAAACAAAAAGATGCGAACATAATCTCACTTTTATTAATTTCAAAAAAAGAACAGAATACGATCGTATTATAACAATAATAACCCCATGCCACTCTCACAAAACGAAATATCGCAGCAGATCTATCGTAAAAACTATTCTGCACTATCTACAGAAGAAAAATCCTCTGTCGATAAAGTGGTACAAAATGATCGTGCTCTGGAAGCTCTGCAATATGCTCAGAATAATAGACTGAGCACAGAGCAGTTTGCAGATCATGCGCGTAGTCAAGGTATGAGTGGTCTTGGGGGAGATGGTGCAGGGCGCACTGGAGCTTTGCAACAAAGACAGCAAAATATCTGATGGCAACAGCGCTCTCATGCAGGAGGAGAACAGCTGCCTACTGGCCGTATGTGAGCCAAAGCCAAACAAGAAGCGAAGTGATCCAAGGAACAAAAGGATACAGAAAAAAGAGAGGAATCTGTAAAACAGCAGCAAGCAAAAGCACAAAGAGTGAAAGAGATCGCAAGAAAAACAGCTGTGCAACAAGCGAAAAAAGCAGCTGAAAAAAAGGCAGCGATGAGATTATTAATTACTACTTCAGAAATTTGGATACCCATTGTTCTGGCTGCAGTAGGTATTACCTCAATATTCTCGTTGCTCTTATTTATGATCTAATAATGTATCAGAATTCAAATGAAAAAACTTATTCTTGGAATATCGGCATGCGTATTTGTGTTTGGCTTGTTTTTGCAGCCAGATATAGCTTTAGCAAATTCTAATTCTACTGAGTCGGCTCCAAAAGCTCATATTACCATCCAGGGTGTGAATCTGAATGATGCAGGAACCACAAGCCCGGTAGAATGAAGTTCGAATGAAGGACTCCAGAAAATCGGAGCGATAGTGCAAGCTATATTCAATTATATTGTTATTATTACCACTTCACTCGCAGTTATGATGATTATAGTCGGTGGGATACAGTATATGACTGGGAATGTAGATGATGGAAAAGAACGGATCAAAAATGCATTGGTTGGTCTACTCTTGCTTCTGTTTACTGGGGCTCTCTTGCATCTGATCAACCCAGGATTCTTTACCGGATAAAAATGAGATTAAACAAAAAACATCACAGTGTGTGATGTTTTTTCTCTGTTTACTGTTGAGAGAAGTAGTCTACCAAGTCTGGCATAACTTGTTTTTTTCTTGAAAGTCTATTTCCAAGATCGGCTGTGTTGTCTTGCACTTCTGTTTCAAATACTTTTGTCAGAACCTCACTATCTGCCCCATCGAGTACCAGCGATGTATTGTTTTTCCCAATAATGTCCACAACAGAAAGCATGATAAACTCGAGATTGTTTTCTGATTTGATTTCTTTCATAGCTTCCAGGAGCATTTCTTTTCTGTCCATTGCATAGCTCGGGCTCGTTGTTTCGAGTGTTCCAACACCAATAGTTATGTCATTAATAGGGAACTCTTTGTAGTCATACATGACAATGTCTTTGGCTGACATGTCTCCAAGATCCGATTTGGCATCGAACATAGGCATAGCGAATTTTTCAAAATCTTCGATCCCTGTGATTTCTCGGAGAGCGTATGCGATCTGCATATCTTCTTTGGTTGTTGTAGCCGAACGAAAGAGTAGACTGTCAGACAGTAGCCCAGCAAGCATCAATGTCCCGATCTCTTTTGATATATCAATATTGTTTTCTGTGTACATCTTGTAGAGTACTGAACAGGTTGAACACAGGCTTTCCATTCGGATATTGAGCGGAGACTTGGTAGTAAGATCAATCTTATGATGATCTACAATCCATTCAAGATCGAGCTCGGTAATGTTATCAACGGTTTGTGAAGCTTCGTTGTGGTCTACGAGTGCAATTTTTGAACCTTCTGCAAAGCTTGTTTTGATCTCTGGCTGATCTATACCGAGAGTTTTGAGAAGGTGCTGGGTTTCTTTATTGAGCTTTCATTGGATATAAGGGGTAGCATCGTATCCTTTGTTTCCAAGAAAATCAGCGAATATAATAGCAGCAAGTGTACAGTCTGTATCTGGGATTTTATGTCCTATTACATTGATGGGAGTCATAGCAAAAATGGTAAAAGATAAATGATAGGGGTATTGTTTTTAGTTTTGGTGATCGTATATTTTAATGATTTCACAGGTATCATGTTGAATTTGGCAAATAGATCTATATTGTTTATTGATTCTAAATTGATAAATTCACATATGTTTCGGCTTTCGTTTTTTAAATTGAACCTTATTCAACTCTCAGTCTTGTATGTACTTCATAGTTTTAGCAAATTGTTTTTCTATTTTGAATTTTATAGCCTGCTTAACTACTTTCTCATTATATACTACTCTTTTAAACATTCTTTAAAGGTATTGATTAATAAATATTGATGCATCTTTTAATTTGTTTTTCGAAATTTTGTTGTGCTCATCAATATCTTTTAATTCTTCTTGTGTAAGGGAGTCTCCTATTTCAATACCATGCTCATCATACTTGGTTTCATTTTTTGTGCTAGTAGTTGCAATATATTTTTCAAAAAAAGCTTTAAATTCCTCTGGAGTTTTTAAAGTAATAGTATCAATACCTATATTTGGTTGATAATGGATAGTAGTCATAATAAAAATGGTAAATAATAGAGAAAATAATCAAATTTCTCTTGTATCATAACGGATAGCAAAGAAAGTTTCAAAAAAAGTTTCGGTAATCAAAAAAGAAGCCGAGAGAACCGACTTCTTTTTTTGTTATCTTAAATGGTACCTGAGGCCGGACTTGAACCGGCAAGCCGAAGCACTCGATTTTGAGTCGAGCGTGTTTACCAATTTCACCACTCAGGCATGCTTGTGTCTCAAAGCCTTAGTATTATACAAATACTTTTTTAAAATACAACAGGAAATATTTTGCTTTTTTGTGAGAGCCTCTTTACTATGAGAACTAATTTGTACAGCATAATGTTTTTTACTATGAATATTACTACATATATTGGTTCTGATACGGATATCTCTCGTCTTGGTATGTTGCCAGAAGCACAGGCGTATTTTGAACATTTGATCAATAATGCACTTTTTTCTGTGGAAAAAGGATCTTCTGCCTTTTTTGTGCAAGATGCTGAACATATGATAGTCCTGCATCACACAGGAACAGAAATAAAATCAGACCTCAATGAATACCAAAAAGCAGGGGCTGATGCGATCCGTTTTGTTCAGAAACAAATAGAGAATCACACAAGTGATATTAATGTGTCTCTTTCTGTAGACTCGAGTATCGCACCAGAATATCATTCTTTTATCGAAAAATGAGCTCTGCTCGCGGCATACCCAGAAGATATCTGTAAAAGTAAGAAAAACAGCTACCACCTACAAGTAACAGGAGTAGAGGATACGAAGATGGCTATCATCGTAGAAGCTATGCAAAAAGCTCGTGATCTCGTATCTCGACCAGCCAATATCCTCGATACCGATGCTCTGATAGATGAGATACAGAGTCTGGGTAATCTACCAGATACTACCGTATCTATCATGAGAAATGATGCTATCCAACAAGAGAAAATGAATTTGTTGCTTGCTGTGAATAGTGGATCAAAAGATCAGGCAGCAGTTGGCGTAGTAGAATACACACCAAAAGGTACAGAGTCCCAAGATCCGATTGTGTTAGTAGGAAAAGGTCTGATATATGACAGTGGTGGTCTGTATATGAAACCATCTGGATATATGAATGAGATGCATACAGATATGGGAGGTGCAGCTACTGTAGTAGGAGTAATGTCTGTACTTTCCAAGATTGGGATACAAAAGAAAGTCGTGGGTATCTGTGGAATTACAGAAAACATGGTGGATGCGAATTCATTTCGTAATGGGGATATTATTACTTCGCGCAAGGGTCTTACTGTGGAAATAGGTCATACCGATGCTGAAGGCCGATTGGTTTTAGCAGATTGTCTTTCATACGCATGCGATACCTACAAACCAGCGCAGATATTTGATTACGCCACTCTTACAGGAGCATGTTTGGTTGCTCTTGGAGAAATGTATTCGGGAGTATTTTCAGACTCTCAGGATCTGATTGACACCCTTATAGAGACAGGAAAGGAAACCAATGATCAGATTTGGCCTCTTCCATTTGATGCTGCAGTAAAAAAAGCAGTAAAATCCAAGTCAGCAGATCTCACAAATACGGGAAATCTCGATCGTATGATGGGATCATCAACAGCTGCAGCATTTTTGGCTAATTTTGTAGATGATACAGAAAAATGGGTCCATTTTGATATTGCTGGAACAGCTGCTCGTGATAAAATGAGACAAAGCTATGACTATCAAAATCTTCATGGTACAGGAGCAGGGGTACATCTGACATTAGAATATCTTCTTTCATAATATTATTTACATACATAACACGATGAATATTTTAAAACACTTCTTTCTTCTTTCTTTTCTTGTTCTTTCTCTTTCTGCTTGTTCTGCAGCATCAGATTCTGTGATACAAGCAGGTGATCCTACACAATTAGATACAGAAAATATAGAAATTTCTACTAGTTATATTTCTTCAGATATTAGTACGGTAGCTGGCTTTGCTGGAAAACCAAGTTTGATAGTTTGGGGAGGGACATACTGTCCTCATTGCAAAGAATCAATACCCGAACTAGAAAAATTGTATACCAAGTACCAAGACGATATGAACGTACAAATAAATGTAATCGATAATAAAAAATTCGACACCTATATTCTTCCACAAAATAGCAACCCAGCACTGACTTTTGACCAAGTAACGCAATACTCTTGTGGATATGTGCCAGCCTTTGCTTTGATAGATGCACAAGGAGCCATGGTTCTCAAATCATGCGGGGGAGAAAAAACACTAGCTGATGTAGAAGCATTACTTTCTGTGATGATTACTCAGTAATCCTGGCAATACAATATATAAAAAAGAAGCGATGTTATCGCTTCTTTTTCGTTTTCTGTTTTTACTCCTGACTGGCTGCTAATTTTTGGAGATTGTCTTCCATTTTGAGCTTGTCTAAAATTGGTTCGATATTTCCATCCATTACTCCAGTGATATTGTTCACACTCATACCAATACGATGGTCCGTTACTCGATCTTGCGGGAAGTTATAGGTACGGATTTTCTCTGAACGATCTCCAGATCCTACCATAGATTTACGAGCATCGCGATCTTCTGCCATTTTCTTTTCTTCTTCTGCGGCAATGATACGCGAAGCAAGAACATCCATTGCCTTTGCTTTATTTTGTTGT
>JAYELJ010000082.1:0-2364 GCA_034717395.1 Patescibacteria group bacterium | reverse complement strand
TATGCACAGAGAGTTTTCTTCCACATTTTGGACAGCAAATCATAATATCAGAAAAATGAAGAAATAATATTTTATTTTGATCGCTATTTTTGTTTCAAAAGCATCGTAATAGCTAGAGAGAAAAGAGAGAAGAAGAAAAAAATCTGTCGGGAGAAAAAGTGTTATGTGTCGAATGTGTTGTTTTCTGTATATATAAAAATAATATTATATTATGTCCAGTCTATATCCAGATAGTCACTGGACATAACATATGGAAATCAATAGAATATTTACAAATAGAAGATTAAATAAAAAGGAAAAAGTTATGGGAAGTTTTTAAAGAAAAAGAGGCAAGCTGCTTGGCTTGTATTGTGGAGATAGTATTTTTGGTGCAAAAAACCCGAACCATTATTGGTTCGGGTCTGTTTTTATTTATAACTTATAAATCTGATATCATTGTTATCACTATATGCTCGGGCTGTTAATGTCTTTCATAGTCTCTCCCCTACCATATTCCATATAAGAGAGAAGAATAAATGTACAAATGTACCAATGGTTTTGTTACGAATGATAACAGCATTGATTGGGTATTCGTTTGTAATGGGATCTCTGTCCCCTATTATAAGAAAAGATAACGCATGTGGAGAAATAATAATATCACACGGGGTTTCTTCTAATCATTGTACTTTTATATACTCCTGTTTGATGTTTTCAAATAGGAGTCTGTCTATATCTTTCGTAGTGATACCAAATTGAGTAGCAAGACGTTTGTTCCAATGTTTGTAATGCTTAGTAAGTTTTTCCTGATCCATAAAAGATTTCAATGTGATATCCTTTTCGATAAGTTTCTTTTCGTAATCATTCCAAGCCTGAGGATTGATAATCTTTTTCGTTCCACCATGACGAAGAAATGTATACAGTATTGTGCCTTCTGCTTCATGGAGAATAGAATCGAAAAACTCCCAGAGTTCCCCCTGATTACGAATGGGTATTATATCTATATGCCAGTTTTCTTCGGCATGTTCATTTACTTGTTGGAGCATTTCAATGAGATCGCTTACATGTCTTTGTTGTTTTTCTAATTGTTTTTCTTGCTGTAAAAATGGTGTAAGGATTTCTTCTGAAAGATTGATTTTATACAGTATTTTTCTTCCTTGTTTTTTACTAGTGATAAGATTCTTAGATTCTAGACTTTTGAGTACATTGTACATCTGACTCCGAGCAACTCGATTCTGAGCTATGAAACTTCGAATTTCCTCTGCACTATACCACCCTTTGTGTCGAAGAAGTACATGAAATGCTTCGTACTCTTGTACGGTTATTTCAAACGAATGTTGGATATCACGAGCATACCTGGGAAGCTCTGCTATATCCAAGTACTCTTCATTATTTCCTTTCTTGTATATATTTTGGTACGCTCATTTGTATAATTCCTGACGAGACATAGGTGTTGTATATAATGAAATAAAATCATTCTAGATAAAAAGTATTGTTTCTTTGTGGTGTTGATAAATCTCTCCCCCTGAAACCCCCTTCTGCGATGGCGTCAGTATAGTGTTTTGGGATTGGTTTGTCAAAAAATAATGAGTATGATAATATAGTGTTAAATATTATTTCAACTTTCTACTTTTATCTTTCTGTTCAATCATGACTACTATTCATCTTCATCAAAATATCGGTACAGAGATTATTGAATGTTATTCTGTACAAGACCTATTGAAGCTTGCTCAAAAACTTACTTCTCAATCATCTTCTTTTGTTGAGAAACGAACTCAAGAAGAAATAGATCTCGAAGTTGGTGTTCTATATCCAGTGGATTTTAAAACTCTTCCTCGTGATACACAAGAAAATATCTTGCGTATAGATAATGATCCAGATACACAATGGGTAGATGCGAAAGACTTTGTAAAACAATATATCTAATATGTTCTGAAAAATAATCTTAGAGAAAAATATTGAATCTTATATCGTTAAGAAGAAAATCATAAAGGAGTTTGTGAAATGTATACAGTATCTAGAAAAATGAAATCTCTCTCAGATACAATTTCGTAAACGACAACCAAAATCAGATGATATCTGGTATTTTCGTATCAACAAACAATATCGAGCCTTATGTAAAATAGACTGAGATATTTGTAAGATCTATGACATCTCCGACCACCAAAACTAACCAAGAATAATTCGAAAGAAATACGATATAATAAAAAACTCTATAAAAAACGACTCGCTCCACCCCAAGAGTACTTCCTGCGGGCGCGCGAGTCGTTTTTGTTTCCAGATTCCAGATTCCAGCGCTCCGCGCGGAAAGGAGTCCTAGAGGGCGCAACGGAAACCAATGTTCCAGTACGAATACGAAGGCGCAGCGCTGAGGCTAAGCGCAACCAC
>JAYELJ010000081.1:0-2389 GCA_034717395.1 Patescibacteria group bacterium | reverse complement strand
ATAGATCTGACCATGTTCTGCAAACTCCAAAGATTCACTCAAGTAATGAAAGTATTTTCTATATCCATTCTCCTTTTCCCCCAAAGAGACATGGTACAAATGTGTATCAAACATATATAAATTTACATATAAATAACTATAAAAATCACCCCTATTGTAGGGGATCGAGGCTTTTTCGTAAAGTATTCTTTCTGATAACCCTTGACGAAATCTTCTATTCCTAGGGTTTTTCTATGATTTCCATGATTTTATTTTGTGTATCAAACATCTCTTGTTCTTCTTTTTCTCCCAATTCGTGATCGTAACCTAGAAGATGCAACACCCCATGCACAAATAAAAGCTGACACTCGTTATATATATCATGACCCCACTGATCCGCCTGTTTCTGCGCTACATCAAGGGAAATAAATAATTCTCCCATACTAGGCTCTTGCGTATCGATTTCGGGGTCAACAAAAGAATCCAAAGAAATACCTTCTCCTTCTGCAGGAAAAGACAAAATATCAGTTGAAGATTCTTTTCCTCTCCATGAAGTGTTCAGCTGAATCATCTCTGTATCTCCAATAAAATATAGATCAATATCAGACAAAGAAAAATTATAATCTGATTTTTGCATTACATCAAATGCTTTATTGATAGCGATTTTCATCGTATCTTGATCTATTTCCACCCCGGTATAATCAAAAGAAATATATATCATAATATTATTTACGGATAATCCAAGCACTCTCTTCTGAGACCCCTACAATACGAGACACGGGTCGAGGAAAAAGATCTCCAGACACAATACAGATATCAATTTGATCTGCATGAGTTTGAGCAAAAGCAATAGCGTCTGACTCATTATAAACTTCTGGTTGCCCTGTATTATTAACGCTCGTAGTAGCTAAAGGAGAATGTACAGCAGAAACTATCTGACGCGTGGTAGCACAGGCAGGAACACGAAGCCCAATTGACTTTTGTGTTCCTACGAAACAATTTTCCAAGTTTTCTTTTTTGGGAACCACCAAAGTCAACCTTCCTGGCCAAGCATGCACAGCAAGATCAATAGCCCTATCTGACAGGACCCCATAATCAAATGCCATATCCAATGAACTAATCAATGCAGACAGAGGCTTAGAAAAAGATCTTTGTTTAATAGCATAAATAGCATTTACTGCTTCTTGATTACGAATATCACAAGCGAGCCCATAACAAGTATCGGTAGGATGAACCATAACTGCACCACACTGAAGTTTCTCAGATATTTCATAAAGATCATCTGGAGAAAGCATACCGTTATAAAGATGATATATTTTCATAATAAAGAGACTATACAAATTACGTGTCTTTCAAATTTTTCAATTCCACATACCAATCGTTTGGGGATACCCCAATAAGAGCCTGGAATAATCATTTTGCTGACTCTGTCCTGAGAGCTCATTCTATATTATCAAGCCAATTCTAAACTCACTTATTCCCTTGTGATTGATATACCCGCGCCTGAAATGCCATCTCCAGATAATCTGCGTCTTTTACCACTTGAGCCTCAAGCGTTTCCTTCTTTTCCATCTCTTGATGATTATCCCACATACGCTGCCTGAGTGATTCAGGAAGCAGAGAAATCTGTTCATCCAAAGCTCTATCCTCTATCTCTTTCTTATTGGTTATATACCGAGCGTGTGCCTTGTTTATATCTCCAATACGAACCTCGGGGTTATCATGAAACAGAAGCATTTCTATCACTTTTTGTTTGTCTGCACCCTCTAGTTCTGCAAGGATATAGCCAATCTGAGAAGCAAGCAACGCATGTTCAGCTACCGTGTCTGGATCTTCTATATTCGCCATATACCACCCAGAATGACGAATCTGTTTGAGCTGAAACATTTCATAGATATAGTGAGCAATGTTTTTCATGATGTTATAATTTATTATTTACAATACTTCTCCCTGCCACAATCCCAGTAGCACAGGCCCAGTGAATATTGAATCCACCGCATATACCAGCCGCATCCATTGCTTCACCCACAACATGAAGACCTGGAAAGTTTTTAGACTCACAAGATGATGCCTTTAGCTCAGAGAGAAGCACTCCTCCGATACTTGTCTGGGAACGATCCTGTCCTATCAATGATACATCAGAAAACCTCCAAGAACAACAGAGAGTTTTAACCTTCTTTTTCTCTTCTTTTCGAAGCTGAGCAAAAGGAGTCTTTAAAATACTTTCTCATAAATACGAAGGCAAAAATCTTTGCATTTTCTTTGGAAACAAAGAGCTCATAACCTGCTGCACCGTACTCGAGCCCCATGCGTCTTGTTGTGACTCAAAATATTCATGTGATATCAAACTCAGTTCTATTTCTGTCTGCTTTTCTGTTATTACAGAACCACCTCTCACCGTCAGGTCATA
>JAYELJ010000080.1:0-11913 GCA_034717395.1 Patescibacteria group bacterium | reverse complement strand
AATCCTCAAATTCCAAGCTGTATAGATAATTTAGGTGCAAAATCTGACAACAAGAAAAACCAAGGAATAAATCCTTGGTTTTTCTTGCGAGAACAATATCTAAAACAGTTATTTTTTAGACAGCCTCTATAAGGACCTTTTTTATTCGCCTATTGTTCAGTAGGAAGTGTGTCTGTAAGATATACTTTTGTCATTACATCTCCTTTACGAATTTGGTTAACTGCATCCATACCAGAAAGTACTTTTCCAAATACTGCATAGTTTCCATCAAGGCTTGGCTGTGCAGCCAGTGTAATATAGAACTGTGAACTTGCTGAGTTTGGATCTGCACTACGAGCCATAGCAAGAACTCCTTCACTATCATGTTTGAGATCAGGATGAATTTCTAGTTGAATTTGTTTTCCAGAACCACCTGTTCCATCTCCTTTTGGATCTCCTCCTTGGATTACAAACCCAGGAACTACACGGTGAAATGAAAGACCATTATAAAATCCTTTTGCAACAAGTTCTTTGAAATTTGTAACAGTGATCGGTGCTTTTTCTGAAGCGAGTTCCATCACAATATCTCCTTTTGGAGTTTCGATAATAGCATAATTCATAACAGTAGAATCTTTTTGAGAAATAAAGAACAGTGCACCAGCAGCTATCACAACGACTGCTGCGATCGCAGCAATAATTTTATTGTTCATATCAAAAATGAAATAAGAAAGTAAAATCTTCGTAGCCTATGATAACAACTTAATCTTGGGTTTTCAAGGAAAAGAAGCTATCAAAGACCCCAAACATATCTGCAAAAAAATGATCAACAGACACACTAAAATCAAACGAAAGAGATCCATTTTGAACCTGATCTATCGTATACATAAATACCTGTTTCACAATAGATTTATCGGTGTAGTTATATGTTGTCATCTGTTCCCCTACAAGTATTTTCTCTGCATAAGTCAAAGAGGAATACTCCCCTGTTATCATTTCTGTGTCTATCGAAAGCGTCCCAGAATATGATGTAAGTGCTGCTATCATGCCTGTTCCATTACCCGCTACTACAGAATTCACAGAATCTAAAGCATCCTGATCTTCCTGATCACGATAATATGATACCGCCCAATTGAGAGCACCCAATATAGCAGAAGCATTCATATAATCTCCATTTTCTTGTTTGTAGTAATGTATATTTTGCATTACAAGATCCTGGTATGCTGGCATCAAAGCATCATAGTATTCATTGCTCTCTATATCTGCAAGAGAACCATCCATATAATCTGTAAGACCCAACACGTCTGAAACCTCTTTAGTCTGGTTATTTACTACTATTTCCCCTGCAGCTAAATTATTTTCCAGAATATTTTTGAGATCTGATACACTGGCTGATTCATTCACAAGAACAAGAGAACCAGTAACAAAAGCCAGAGTTTCTGCTTCTACAGACACTTGCTGAGATACAGCTGATTGAAACTGAGTCTGGAACTCAGAGATAGTTGTATATGTGTATCCAGAGTTATACACTTGCTCATCTACAGCAGCTGTATTCGAAATATTTTGATACATATCATAACCATAATCTTCTAGATATAGTATATCTGTATCTCATGAAATAATAGAAGATATATCGTTCGCATCTTGTGCGCTATTGATATCCAGTAATACATAGCCTTGCTGCGTAGCTACTTCACTCTCGATAGTAGTAGTCACAAGAGGAAGAAGATTGTGTGTGTCTCCAGAAAGAATTGGTTCTCACCCATCAATAGAAGTATAACTTCCTGATGCAACTTTAGCGTTATACACTACTTCTGCTACCTTGTTTTTTCCTATATCAGATAACCTCCAGTAGTCATAATCATCTGAGGTGAATTTGAATGGGTCGGCTTCTAGTTTCGACCGGGTAGATGCAAGTGTGGCATTGTTCAAATCGACCAAAGCTCCTGATTTGGCTGCATGAATAATAGCTAAATCGAATGGGTTATTATCTTCTAAAATCTGAACGAAGATATCTTGAATAGTATTTATATCTGCCATATTTATTTTCTGAGAAAACAACATAGCTTTTATACTGCTAGAAAGAGTACTATCCTCAGCTATATAACTATTATACATATCCCAATCTAATCCCAGAGCTCCAAAGTATGTCACATTGATTGCTGTAAACAGTGTATCAGCATCCGATGATGTCTGTATATCAGATAACATTGTATTTTCTAGCTGTATCTCAACTTGCTCCTCAAAATCACTCAGAAGGGATGCTGTACTGGTGTAACCTGTACTATATAGATCAGTATATGAAGTTGGTTTGGCGGCAAATACCCCTGACATCACATATCCTTGATGATCATCGTCGAGTATTACAGTGTATCCAGTCCCCATATAATACGGGGCAGAATACAAAGCTAAGGATCATGAGTTATTTTCAAAATATGTTTGAAAAGCTGTTGCTGTTTCCTGTTCATTCAAAGATCTGAGAACCGATGCTGTATCCATATCTTCCTGCTGAGACACAATTGATTCTAGCGATGATTGTACATCTGAAATGCTAGAAAAAGGGCTTTCTGAAAACATATGCTCTGCTACAGATCCTGTATTACTTGGCCACGAATTTGGCAGGTCCAAATCAAGAAAATATTGTGGATATGTCGTATCTGCTGTATCAAGAAGAGTCCACATAGCATCCATACTAGAAACAGCATTTATCTGCGCTATAGATTCTGTCTCTGCTAAGTTTTTTTGAGCTGCAAGAGCTGTGTTCCATTGAGATTGAACAGAAGAAAGTGTTGTGTATCCAGAACCTGTGTCTGGCTTGTTATAATATATGTCCCCTGCTATAGATAACTGAGCAGATGATGGTAAATATGCATATACATCGGAATATCATTCCAACCCTAATGTCACATAATGAGTAGCTATCACCCCTGTTAGAGTAGCAGGACTTGTTGCTACATTTATAGCTGATATTGATGTATTTATTGTAGTTTGGCTTGTATTATTTTCTGTATCGATCTGATTCACTTTTGTAAAAAATGCATGAGCCACCGAATTGGTGACAGTTTCTCCCGTGAGAATTGTATAATATGGAGAACCAATAGCTGCTCCAGAAGCTATCAGCGTACTGGCTACATCTCGTTTCTGGTCTATATCAAACGTTTTATACTTCTGCAAAACTGCACCAGAAAATGAGACATCTCCATAATTTACAATTGCAGAAAGCATAGAACCTGTATTTGCTTCTCATACAGCAGTATTGAAAGATAACAATGCGTCTGTCATATTTTCAGACATCAGCTGAAATACTTTGGTATCTAAGGCTGTTTTTATATTATCTCTCGTTGCAAATTTTCCACTAGCGGCAGAAAGTTTCTGGATATACACATACGCTGCTACGAGATCTTTTTCACTACTGGAAAGTTTATTATAATCAGAAAGATCAAGCATGAGATCGCCTTCTTCTAGAGCAGATCTCATATTTATACTGCTAGCATTATTTACTGCATCGAATGTATCTATATATTTCTGAGTAGTATCCAATACTGCTTGAGGTTCCACAAGAAAAGACCGTACATATATTGAGAAAATAGACCCAGTCGTTGTAGAGATATTCGCTAAAACCGATACAAACTCTGATATCTCTGTAATAGCATTTGTTGCTTTTGTACGAATACTCTCAACATTTGACCATTGATTGAGCTGATTAATATCCATCCCAGATAATGTGGTATTGAAATCTTTTATAGCATCAGCTGCATCACTAGCAAGACTATCTATCTCGGGAGTTATAAATACATCAGCAGAAAATTCCATATCCACTTGTCATTTATCACCAGAAACTGGATGAGACCCTGTGCTATACGTTCCTACAAATGTTCCTTTTGCTACCCCTGACACAATAGAGCCTGAAAAATATGGATGATTTAGTGTAAAATT
Source organism: Patescibacteria group bacterium (assembly GCA_034717395.1). Taxonomy (GTDB): domain Bacteria; phylum Patescibacteriota; class Gracilibacteria; order JAYELJ01; family JAYELJ01; genus JAYELJ01. The sequence goes on along the minus strand of JAYELJ010000080.1, from coordinate 8,001 downwards.
CTCGAATGAAGCTGCTCCCACAAGTACCCCTGACATCGAACTTCCATCATCACCTGTTCCTATAAATATTGATGTGGCTATATTCAGGGATCATGTATTATTTACTGGATCAAAAGAGCTAATATCAGCTGTTATATTACCAGAAACAACACCAGAAGTCTGCAGATCTGTAGCAGATGAAATAGAACCGGTTAGTGTTGATTCAAACGATCCACCCGAAAGGTTTTCTACTACTGCATTGATAGCTCCAGTAAATCCTGTTGGTTCGGTAGATCCATATACAGCACCAGAAAATGCCTGAATAGCATTATATGCTCCTGTATTTGTTATATTTTTATCATCATCCATTACTGAAGACAGAGCTAACTGAGCTGCCGTAGTTGCTTCTGCAGCAGCAGATATCATAGCATCCACATCTTCCTGAATATTTTGAGCGTACGAACCTCCCCCTCCATTTGCGTATGAACCCCCATTATTGAGAGCATTCATAACATCGTTTTCTTGCTGTATTTGTGCAACTTTATCCCCTGCTGCATCCTTTTTATCCAGACCAATAACAACATTGCTTTCTGCCCCTTCCTTTCACCCATCTGGACCAAGAGAAAAAAACCATGCTACGAGAGGATAGGCAAACATCAAAATAAGAATAGCAATAGACACATATTTGAGCAGAGAAACACCTTTTTCTCTCCTACTACTATCCGATCCACCAGTAATCATCAATATAGCTGCTCACACGAGTAATAAGAGAGCGATCACACCAAAAATAGAAAACAAAATATCTGCTATCTTTTCCAAAAATCATGTCTCGACTGAAACCGAATCAGAACCCATATCAACAATATCTGTGTTTTTTAAGACATTTTGCTTTGAGTATTTTGTGTCATCACCTAAAACATCTCCATCTAGACCACCTGTTGCAAATTTATCTACATAGCTAGCCTCTGATACTTCTGAAGATACATATACATGAGAAAAACTCCCTGCTATACAAACAAGGAGTGTGAAGAAAACTACTATATTTCGAAAAAAAACAGACATAGTTATGAGTTATTATCCAAGAGAAAGGGAAGTAAGAAAGCTCACAATCGCATAGGCAAACAGAACAATCACAATACCCACGAGAATAGCAGAGAGAGATTTATTGGCTGATTCGATCTTGCCAGAATCTCCCATGGCAAAGAGGTATCGGTATGCCACCCAGAGAACACCAATCACTGCAAGTGGACCCAATACAGGAAACAGTACCTGTTGTATCCATGCCCCTATAGTATTTTGGACTGCCTCCGTTGGTTTACCTTCAGAAATATCTGTCAGACCAATATCCTCAAAGACTGCAGTAATAGCCCTTATCACTGGCACTGCAAATAGTGCAGCTATAAGACCAATGATAGCGTTTTGTAATGTAGTAGTCGAAGCCTCAACTTCTTTTTCATTCCAAACAGACCATATTCTCCGTGCCCCAGCATAGATGATCAAAACTACTGCCAAGAACCCTACCCATTTGAATAATTCTGTTGTTAATTTTTTTAAAATATCAACTAAAAATGTTTTGTCTGAACCACCTTCGAACTTCTTGACATTAATAAGACCTGAGGTTAGTTCATCCCCTGATGGTTTATCAACAGTTTCATATGTTTGCAGAGCTGCCTTGAATGGGTCTGTTTCTTCTGCAATAACATTTCATGAAAACAGAAACACAGAACAAAACAGTACCGGTATAGTAAGAAATATACGAAGCATAGATATTTTAATTGAGAAATCCTTTAAGGAGTGTATAAATAATTTGTACAAAGAAATATGCCATCAGTGCCAAAGCCAAACCTGTGATAATCTTCTGCCAAGTCTCTTTGGCGCTCGAAACATCTGTCTCCCTAGCTGTCATCCATTTCATAGCACCCCAGAGCGCTCCGAGTATTGCCATAAATACAATAAATGAATAGAAAAAATCGACTATTGTTCCAGACAATTTACTTGGTTCAGATGTGATAGTATGATCTACTCCCCCAAGTTCTGATACTTTAAATGTCTCTGCAAGTACCTCCGGTATAGAAAATAACAGATCAAACATACAATAAGTATAAAGATATTAAAATACTTTTTCTACTGTCTCACGAGTTTTGAGACGATCTTGTGCTTCTCTGAGCTCTTCTTGATCGAGATCTTCCATATCTGGTTCTTTGATACGATTACGCCCTCCTGGGTTACGACCTTTGAAGACGATACGGATCGGTGTCCCGGTAAAATCCCATTCTTCACGAATACGGTTTTCAAGCATTCGTACCCAAGAGAAATGAAAAGCTTCTGGATCATTTACAAAAAATATAAACTCTGGAGGATTCGTTCCTGACTGTGCAGCATAGTATACTTTTGGACGAAATGTTTTGGTTCCTGTTGGGTGGCTTTCTACTACCAGTTGTTTGATGAAATAGTTGATCTGTGCCGTAGACACATGATTGTGACGACTCTCCATCACAGATGATGCAAGATCGAACAATTTATGTACTCGCTTCCCTGTTTTGGCAGAAGTGAAGATAACGGGCATCCATGAAAGATAGTTGAGCTGATACTCCAAACGACGCAGATACTCATCGATTTGTTTATCATTTCCTGGTTCTTCAACCAGATCCCATTTGTTTACTACGAGTATCAGGCCTTTCTTTTCTTCGAGAGCCATTTGTGCAATATGTTGATCCTGAGCCGTAACTCCTTCGTAGGCATCGATAAGCAGTACAACCACATCACTACGCAAGATAGCTCGTTTGGTACGATGGACTGAGTATTTCTCTACCCCTTTTTCTACCTTCCCTCGACGACGCACCCCCGCGGTATCGATCAAACGAACTTTGCGCCCATCCTCATCGAGTACAATAGTATCCAGCGCATCACGAGTTGTTCCTGCTACATCCGAAACGATCGCCATACTTTTTCCAACCAAACCATTGAACAAACTTGACTTCCCTACATTTGGACGACCAAGAATAGCCATATTGTAGGCTACATCTTCTTCTTTTGTGTCTTGCTTTTCTTCTTCTAGACTTGGGAATTTGTATTCATTACGACCCATACGAACTACACTTGCCAGCAGTTCATCTACCCCTTTTTTATGGTAAGCAGAGATTCCGACCACACGCTCGAACCCAAGATCGTAGTAGTTATAGATATTGTTTTGAATATCTGGATGGTCAAGTTTGTTGACTACTAGCATACATGGTTTGTCACTCCGACGGATCATATCAGCGACTTGTTTGTCTAGCGGTGTAGCATCACTTCGTCCGTCAATCAGAAAAAGAATCATATCCGCTTCCTGGATTGCAAAAATACTCTGATCAAGCATTTCTTGTTGGAGTTGATCTCCTTTTTCCACCTTGTCTATCCCCCCTGTATCTACGAGAGTGAAAGTATAATTATCAAAAGTCAGATCATGATAGAGTCTATCACGAGTAGTTCCTTCGAGATCAGACTCGATGGCTTTTTTATATCCGATCATTCGATTGAACAAAGTGGATTTCCCTACATTTGGTTTTCCTACAATAGCTATTCTCATAAAAATAATGCAAAAATAAATATTAAAATTTCAATGGAATTTCTTTTAGTTCTGGTTGAGGTATTCATAAATATCCCCGACTGCTATCACTCCTTCAGACGCTGCTGTAAGAACCTGACGAAATTTATTGGATCCAGTAGTAAGATCTCCGGCTGCCCATATCCCTTCTACCGATGTAGACTGAGAAGCATTTGTTACTACATAATTCGCATCATCGAGCTCTATACCCGATGTCTGAAACAACTCTTTTGATGGAGATGACCCTATTTCTATAAACACTCCATCCGTATCTACTTGTTTCCCATCATCCAAGACAACATGCGTCACTCCTGACATATCTCCTTCGATCGACTGAAGTGAATGAGGAGTCAAAAAGTCTACATTATCTCTTTCTTGTAGCTTTTCTACCCAGATTGGTTCACTACGGAAGGTGTCTCTACGGTGTACCAAATATACTTTTTTACACAGATCTGCCAGATACAATGCTGCTTTTGTAGCAGAATCTCACCCCCCGACAACCACTGCTGTTTTATTTCTATAAAAGAAAGCATCACAAGTGGCACAATAGCTCACCCCTCTTCCATAAAATTCTTTCTCTCCTTCTACTCCCAGTTCGTTATGATGTGTTCCTGTTGCTACCAATACCGACTGAGCCACGAAAGATTCATCACCTACCTGAACAGTGATCGTTCCATCTGTATTTTTGATAATATCTGTTACTTGTTTTGACTCTATTTCTGCTCCATAGCTTTTTGCGTGAGAAAGCATATTTTGTGTAAGTTCCATACCAGATACAGACTCTACTCCTGGCCAGTTTTCGATCAGATGTGTCTGCCCCATAAGTCCTCCAGCAAGCTGACCAAAAATACGATGTTCTATTTTGTATCGCGAAGCGTATACAGAAGCCGAAAGTGCTGCTGGCCCCGCCCCAATAATAATTAATGGTGTCATATATATATAAATTTAGATAAAATACAGAGTAATTGGCTGTATTATACAGAAAACAGGAAAAAGAAGAAAGAGGAAATTTAGACACAAAAAAAAGACATAATCCTTTGGATTATGTCTTTTTAGAGAACTATTGTTCGCGTTCTTTTGCAAAATCAACACGAATTGTGCGACCTTCAATTTCAGCTCCATCAAGTTCTTCTTTAGCTTTAGTAGCTGTATCTACATCTTCGTATTCAACGAATCCGAAACCACGACTACGTCCTGTTTCACGATCTGTCATAACACGAGCGAATACTACTTCACCAAATTCTGAAGCAATCTCTTGAAGATCTTCAGTTTGAAGGGCCCAAGGCAATCCTCCAATAAATAGTTTTTTTGTTTCCATGAGAAAAGAAAAAAAAGAATAAAATACTGACACACCAGAACACAAGCTTACAAAAAAATGCTCTACTAACGTAATCGAAAAGTTTAAGACACCCGATGCTACCAGGGATCCTAATATGTCTCTGCGATTATATAGAACTTTTCTCTAAAAAGCAAATTTATAACATAAAAAAGTACCATAGAATACTTCCTCCTCCAAGAACAAAGAGGTACACAGAAAAAGGAAATAATGTATATTTTTTAAAAAATTCGAGCAAAAACTGAATAGAGAGCAAACTCATAACAAAAGAACTGAAAAATCCGAATATCATTACCGAAACATCTGGAATAAGAATCTCTCCTTTGAATATATCTTTTCACAGAAGAAGAAGCGCACCAAATATAATCGGGGCTCCCATGAGGAAAGAGAACCTGAGTGCTGCTTGACGATCAAAACCAAGCATGAGACCAGTTGCCAGAGTCGAACCACTACGAGAAATACCCGGAATAATAGCTACAGCTTGAGAAATACCAATAACCAAACTCTGTTTCCAGCTGGGGTCCTGATAAGTATTCTTTTGACCCTGTTTCTTTTTATAGAAATATTCAGAGATCTGAAAAAACACAGCCGAAACCAGAAAAGAACACCCAATAAACAAGAAACTACGAGAGTGTTCGTCGAGCATGTCACCAGCAAACAAACCAAACACTACTGCAGGAATCGAAGCAAGCACTAACAAAAAAAATAATTTTTGTGCCGCATGTCATTTTTTATAAAAGTTTGTGACAATACCCCACCAATCTTTCCAGAAGAATAAGACAAGGGCTATCAAAGATCCCGCATGCACGACAATATCAAATGCCCTGAGCGTACTTTCTGAAAATTTTGCTCCGAACAGAAGCTCAAATAAAACCAGATGCCCACTCGATGAAACAGGAAGAAATTCTGTGAACCCCTGAATCATACCCAATATAACTGACTCAAATACCGACATAGGATATATAAAATAGTATGATAAAAAACTATAGATCTATCTCGAAACGTTGATCTTCTCCTAATAAGATATTCCCTGCAGAAAAAACAATATCTTCCATTTTAGTCTGTTTGTGCACAGACATATCAATATCGCTTTCATTATGAAAATTGGTGTCTACAATAGAAGGGTTGATAATATGTACTTTTTGCGTGAGTTCATTTTTGAGCCCCATAGCATACCCACGAATAGCAAACTTGGTTGCCTGATATACTGCTCCATGCTTCAGAGATTTTTTGGCAGCATGAGAACCAATGAAAATTATTTTTGCTTTTTCTTGTAACAATTTTTGGTCGAGCAAGTCCTGGGTTATCTCGAGAGGAGCAATGAGATTGGTCTCAAGCATCGCATGACGTTTCATCCAATCTATAGAAGAAAGCTCTCCAAAATACCCTATCCCAGCATTGTGAATCACCCCATCCAGCTGTATATTATTATCTTGCAGATATTGATATAGCTCAGCATGTTCATCCATATCTGTAACATCCACCTGGAGCCAGGTGTAATTATCTGTATCTTGTGGTTTCTTACGAGAAATACCAATAATAGTATAGATATCGCGGAGAGATAGACAAAGAGCCTCCCCTATTCCAGACGACACCCCCGTGATAAGTATAATTGGTTTCATATTTTTTATGAAAAATAGATATAATACAAAGGTTTTACCTTTACTATAACAAAGAGCAGAGAAAAAACACAAGAAAGAGCAAGAAACATGTAGACGACTGAGCTAAAATACTTTACAATACGCCCATAACACTACTCATTTTATATTCACTACTATCATGTTTGGATCTATACTCAAATACATTGCTTCGGTTATTGTTCTTGTAATTGTTGCCCGTTACCTTGGTTTCGATATCGACCCTACTACTATTGTCAACTGGACAGCAGACCAAGTAAACTGGATCATTGGAAAACTTATGCCTTATGCAGAGCAAGTTTCTGACAAAGCTATTGATGAAGTAATTAATATGCAACAAGAGATTGCAGAACAAAATGCTACAGAAAGTCTTTCTGGAAGTACTGCGACTGGAACAGCTAACTAAATAACAGAGTAAAAACCAAACCATAAGACACTTTCCCTATATCTATAATCTCTACTGCTTGTGCTACAAAAAATTAAAAATCTTATAAACGAATACGATTCTATCCAAGAGGAGCTGATCCAACCAGATATTTTTTCGAACCCGAAAAAAATGAAAGAACTCAATCAGAAAGCAGCAGGAATGAAAAAAGCCTATGAAATTGGAAAAGAATACACAGAAACGGTACAAGGAATAGAAGAAGCAGAAGAAATGCTTACTGATCCAGAAATGGAAGATATGGCTCGCGAAGAACTATCACAACTCAAACCACGAAAAGAAGTCCTGGAAGAAGATCTGAAATTTGCACTTATCCCAAAAGACCCCAACGATGGAAAAAATGTTATTGTCGAGATCCGAGCAGGTGCAGGAGGAGACGAATCTGCTCTCTTTACCGAAGAGCTATACAGACTCTATACTCGATATGCACAAGAAAAAGGGTGGAAAGTAGAGCCAATCAATACATCGTATGGTGATGTAGGACTCAAAGAGGTTTCGTTTAAGATTGTTGGTGAGATGATCTATAGTACTATGAAATACGAAGGTGGTGTGCATCGTGTACAACGAACTCCTGCTACAGAAACCAAAGGTCGTATTCATACATCTACAGTCACCGTTGCTATCCTTCCAGAAGCGGAAGCTATTGATGTACAGATCAACCCTGCTGACCTGCGTGTAGATGTATTCCGTGCATCTGGACCTGGTGGACAGTCGGTAAACACAACCGATTCAGCAGTACGCCTGACACATATTCCTACGGGAGTCGTAGTGATCTGTCAGGATGAAAAATCGCAACAACAAAATAAAGCAAAGGCAATGGATGTTCTTGCTTCGCGTATCATTGCCGCAGAAGAAGAAAAGAAAATGGCAGAAGATCGCGATGCTCGTAAATCTATGGTAGGATCTGGAGATCGTTCAGAAAAAATACGTACGTATAACTTTCCGCAAGATCGAGTAACGGACCATCGTATTGGTATGAGTGTGAACAATATCACTGGAGTAATGGATGGAAATATCGAAC
>JAYELJ010000079.1:0-2425 GCA_034717395.1 Patescibacteria group bacterium | reverse complement strand
GCCCCCTTCCTCGAAAACCTGTTTCTTCTTGGTCATCGACTCCTTTCTTTAAGATACTATATTTTTCCAAAACTTTTAGAATACTCCCCACCTTCATATCATTTTCCACTCATGATTCGATTGCAATATCTGCATAGGTTTTGAGAATAGTTTTCCCCTGTCCTTCCCCATACTGCTCGCCAGCATATAGATAATCATACACAGCCAGTATCTCTTTCTTGGTTGGGTAACTATTTTCTATAAAAAATTCTTGGACCTTTGTATCTCCATAACTCGCAAGAGCAATAGCATAACTTATCTTATCATCTCGTCCTGCTCGTCCGATTTCTTGGTAATAATTTTCGATACTCCCTGGGAGGTTATAATGCACCACAAAACGAATATCTTTTTTATCTATCCCCATACCAAAAGCATTGGTCGCAACTATCACTTTGTATTGGTCGTTCATAAATTTATTTTGCTCTTCTTCTCGTCTGTCTGCAGACATGGCTCCGGTATACTTCCCTGCAGCGATTCCATTTTCATGAAGCATTGCATAGATTTCATCTACTGCTTTTCGACTCGAACAATAAATAATTCCAGTACCTGGCATTTTCTCGAGGAGATCCAGCACCTTTTGAAATTTTTCTACTTTTTTACTGATCTCACGTACTACTATCACAATATTTTTACGATCAAAACCTTTGGTAAAAGCATTGTACTTTTCCAAACCTAATTTTTCTACAATATCTTCTCGTACTTTCTGCGTAGCAGTAGCGGTCAGACCCATAACTGGGAAATGTGACCGACTGCGAAGAGTACCGAGAAATGTTCGAATCTTCATATAACTTGGGCGAAAATCATGTCCCCACTGACTGATACAATGCGCTTCATCTATCGCTACAAACGCAATTTTTGTTTGTTGAATAATACGTAAAAACTCTGACGAATTGAGACGCTCTGGAGCAATATACAGAAATTTAATATTCGATAGGTTACGAAAAATCTCCTGTTGTTGGCTGTAGTCGATCGTGGAGTTGATCAGTTCTGCTGATATTCCAAGCTCTTTGAGAGCATCTACCTGATCTTTCATCAGAGAGATAAGCGGAGATATCACTAAAACCAAGCCTTCTAAGTATATACCCGGAAGCTGATAAGTGAGAGATTTCCCTCCCCCTGTTGGCATAAATACAAGAGTATCATTCTGGTTGATCACACTTTCTACAATATCCTGTTGTCCTTCTCGAAAGCTTTCTAATCAAAATGTGTCTTTGAGTATAGTATTAAGTTTTTGTTGCATGAAAATCAGGTATATATGAGAATAAAAGGAATAGTGGGTTAATATCAGAATATCAATTTTTTCTATGTTTGTCATTATATTTCTAATTGAAATTGTATTGTCATCTCGACCAAAGTGAAGAGATCTTTCCGAGATCATTGCTTCCATAAACCTCTTCTCCGTGCTATAAGATACTACTTCTTCGAAGCACCCCTTCGGGGTTCGACTCCGTTACACTCCGCTCAGTATGACAAACAAAAAAACACCTGAAATGATCAGGTGTTTTTTGTTGTAAAAATAGATGAATAGCAAGGCATTTTTGAAAATCGTAAGGGAGCAATACGTATTGTATTGTGAGTGCGATTTGAGAAAATAACGAAGCTATTCGCTGTTTTTTATTGTTTTGTAAATTCTTTTGTGTCTATAGAGATCGATGGCCCCATAGTCGTTGTAAGAGTTATCGATTTGATATATGTTCCTTTTGATCCAGATGGTTTGTTGGTAACGATAGCATCCATAAGAGTTTTGGCATTTGCAAGGATACGATCTCCTCCAAATGAAACTTTCCCGATACCATTATGAGTAATACCGAATTTGTCTGCACGATACTCAACTTTCCCACCAAGCGATTCTGTTACTGCTTTGATTGGATCTGGAGATACTGTTCCTGCTTTTGGATTTGGCATAAGACCTTTTGGTCCAAGTACACGAGCGATTTTCCCAAGTTGTTTCATCATTGTTGGAGTAGCGATAGCTACATCGAAATCTGTGAATCCATTTGCTACTTCTGCGATAAGTTCATCTGAACCAGCTTTGATAGCCCCTGCAGCAATAGCATCAGCAGCCTTATCTTCTTCTACAAATGCAACTACACGAAGTGTTTTCCCTGTTCCTTCTGGAAGTGTAATGGTAGAACGAAGCATTTGGTCCGCTTTTGTAATATCAATCCCAAGAGAAACATGAAGCTCTACTGTTTCATCGAACTTAGCAGGAGCAATTTGCACTGCAAGAGCAGCAGCATCAGCAAGCGAGTATGCTTTATTTGCATCGATAAGCTCTGCTTTGTTACGATAGTTTTTTCCGAATGTGTTTTTAGCCATGGTAAATATAAAATTAGTGGTAAATAACGGAGTCGTGTTTCATACCCCTCCCACACTTATAATTAAG
>JAYELJ010000078.1:0-2437 GCA_034717395.1 Patescibacteria group bacterium | reverse complement strand
TATTGATGTACCAATCTGACACATTGTTTAGACGGTCACTAATTGTTCGTATAAGATTGAATTGCACACCTTGTAGGGTATTGTCACTAATATGATAATAGATCGGCGTATAGAGTGTCCAGATAGGTTTCTCGTTCAATAGTATTTGTTCGAGTTCTTTGAGGTACTCTACATGTTTTTGTTCATCCTGATTCCCTCGTATAGCAGAGAGTATGTGATCCACTTGAAGTGAAGTAAAATTCGCAATGTTTTGTCCTGCTCATTCTGTCTGACTCGAATGCCAGATAGGGTACAGATCGAGATCTGTACCGAGATTCTGTCCAAATATAAGGAGGTCATAGTCTCGTTCAGTGATGATATCTATTATCTCTTTATTTGAATATTCTTGTACTTGTATATCAACTCCCCATTTCTCGAGAGTATTTTTGATCTTATATGCTATAGAAAGATGTTCTTGTGTATTGAGGCAGGCAAGTTGGAAAAGGAGTTTCTTTTCAAACAGATCTCCCTGGAAACTCACTTCTTTGTAGAGGTACTGTGCTGGGCTGTGTGCGAGTGAGGTGTCTACTTCTGTTTCTTCGATATCACGAAACCCAAAACGTTCAAAGTATTTTCGGATGGTTTCTCCAGCAGGGATATGGATATCACTGCTCGCAGATTCATTATTTATAAATACAGGAGAATTGGCTTCTTGTATATGTTCTATATCAGACAGAAGATCTGTTTTCGACAAGCCTTCTACAAACAGATTGCGAAGGTATGGGTTTTTTAGATACTCATTTTTGGTGTTAAAAAAGAGAGCGGTGTATTGAGGAAGTGTGAATTCTTGTATATCGAAATGGCTTGTGTCTATTGTAGAAAGATATTCGCTTGGTATTTGTTTGATACTATTAAAGCTTTTCTGGTTGTTTATAATATCTTTGTAGTTGTCGTATACCTTGAGGGTAATACTATCAAGGTAATTTCCCTCGTGATAGCTTTCTTCAAAACGAACAAGCTTTACTGTATTGTTGAGATGTCGTTGTATTTTGTATGGCCCAGTTCCAATTGGGTTTTCTGAGTATTTGTGAAATTTTAGATTATTTATATCTGCATATTCCAAAATATGTTTGGGAAGGATACCTATAGAAGTATTCCTAAGAAAGAAAATATCAGGAGTATTGAGTTGGAAACGAATAGTTTTGTTGTCAATCTTTTCGATAACAATATTTTTCCATAAGCCTTTGTATGGCCCAGTATATTCTGGTGATTGGAGAACATCTCGGTAGGTAAATAGTATATCATCTACAGAGAAAGGTTGCTCATCATGCCACTGTATATCTTCTTGTATGGTAAACGTATACGTTTTTCTGTCTTCTGATACTTCAATAGTGTCGGCTATATCCAGAACCATGCGTTGTTGTTGGAGATCAAACCTGGTAAGTCCAGAGAAGATAAGTTTAGATATATCAAGGTCAGCAGGGTTGGTGCTGGCATAGAGAGGGTTGATACTCTCTATTGTTCCTATAAGAGCTTCGGTGTAATCACCTCCAGATTTAGGAGTTTCACTATTGGCGGTTTGAAAAAAGAGCAATAGAAAAAAAATACCTGAGACCACAAAAAGAGTCGTCACAAGTATAAAAAAAGTCTGCTCTATTTTGGACCAGTTTTTTAGAAAAGGTATCATTTGTATAAAAATAAGAGAATATAAACAAAAGTTCTTATATTCTATGGATTATAGAAAAAATACGTCAGTGATAAGAGTTCCAAAGAAAAGAAGTGCAACCACAACTGTTGTGTTTGTGAGAAGAGAGTTTGCTTCTTTTGTAGAAGAGAAACCATTCGCATCTCCTCCAATAGCAGAACCAAGACCTGCAGATTTGTTTTGAAGAAGGATAATAACGACCAGAATAATAGCCAAAATACTTTCGATCAGAGCGATAGTAGTCATAGTGTATAATTATAAATAATATAGTTGTTTTGTGTGTTGTACTATACTAATTCTTGTTTATTTTTACAAGTAAATATTTTTTGTGCGTATATCACTGAACAAATATCTTGCACAAGAGAGGGATAGATATAGAGAGGGAAATCAATAGATTTTTCTGCTTTTTTATACTTGTTTCTTGTGTTTGTTTTGCTGTATATTGTGTCGGCAAAACAAGCACCCCCCTATATATGGTAGAAAATATAGTATAGATCTGTGATTATAGTTTTGTTTTTATATATTCATTCTTTTGTTTTTATGTCTCACGATACAAATATTCAGGTTGTAAAAAGATCAGGAGAAACAGCTCCTCTCGATATTCAAAAAATAAAAAAAGCGATCAACTGGGCATGTGAAAACACTAAGGTAAATCCTCTTGTTTTGGAAACAAAATCACATTTGTATTTTAAAGACAAAGTGCAAACATCAGATATTCAAAAGACATTGATCAAAACAGCGCTCAATCTTATA
>JAYELJ010000077.1:0-2503 GCA_034717395.1 Patescibacteria group bacterium | reverse complement strand
AATTTGATTTATTTTTATGTTATAATTATAATTCGCTGAGAATAAATAGAATAAGAAAGGAAATAATTATGTCGGATCTAGTTTTAGAAGCAGTAAGTAAGGCAAAAGAAATTTTAGGAGTCGTTCATCTTCCTAAAAAATTACCAGAGGATGAGACAACACTAACTCAAAGAATGAAATTGCTTAAGTTACATCTCTATGATGTAGACGATTTGGAATGTGCTATGAGTCAGGATCTTATCATGAAACCAGAAATTGAGGCATATTTACATACAACCCCACCACCAGCGTTTGTTTGTGATACCGCGGGTATGGAGACAGATGCAGTGTATGCACAATAGTGTAGATGAATAGGACTTAGTTCCTATTCTTTTTTTTGATTTTCTTTTCTCTCAAATGTACACTATCTACATGAAAAAATCAGACATCAAACAGCATATCGAAAAACTACGCTCAGAGCTTTCAAAATATAATGAAAGTTATTTTGTGCATGATACAGAACTGGTACCAGAAAAGGTTCGTGAACAGATCAAAGCGGAGCTGATTGAGTTGGAAGAGAGATATCCAGAGTTGGCTTCGGATCAATCACCAACACAAAAAGTGGGTGGAGGTTCAGTAGACAATCGTTTTTCGAAGGTGAAGCATGTTCATAGAAAATACTCACTGGCAGATGTGTTTGATTTTGATGAGCTCCAGGACTGGGAAGATAGATTGAAGAAACAGCTTCCAGAAGGTAGAGATCCTGAATATTATTGTGAATTGAAATTGGATGGATTGAATATTACTTGTGAGTTTGAAGAGGGAAAGTTTGTTCGAGCAGTAACCCGTGGTGATGGGTTTGTGGGGGAAGATGTAACGCATACTTTTGAACCGTTGTTGCAAGGCAAAATATTTGCTAAATTTACAGGATTTGTTACAGGAGAAGTGTTTGTGAGTAATAAGAATTTTGAAAAGTTACAAAAACAAACAGGAAATAAATTTAAAAACCCACGAAATTGTGCAGCAGGATTGGTACGTAGATTGGATGTGGATGATATGGTACGTCAGCTTTCTTTTTTTCCGTATGCATTAGAAATGGGAAGTAGGAAGTTACAAGTGGAAAGTCAGAGAGACTTGATGCAATATCTGCAAGAACTCGGTTTTGATACAGAATCAGAAGGGAAACTCTGTAAAAATATTAATGAAATACAAGAGTATATTACTAGATGGACAGAGCAGAGAGGGAAGTTGGATTATGAGATTGATGGGATAGCTATTAAACTCAATCAAAGAGATTATTATGATCGTATTGGCTACACAGCCAAAGCTCCTAAATTCATGGTAGCATATAAATTTCCTGCAGAGGAGGTGGTTACGGTCTTGGAGGATATTGAGCTGAGTGTGGGACGTACCGGGGTCGTGACTCCTGTGGCTATTCTCAAACCAGTAAATCTTGCTGGTACAACAGTATCTCGAGCAACACTTCATAATGCTGATGAGATAGCAAAGAAAGACGTACGTATTGGGGATCATGTGATTGTGTACAAAGCAGGAGATATTATCCCTGCAGTCAAACAATCGCTTCCAGATCTGCGCATAGGTACTGAAGAGGTATTTGAATTTTCAGAAACCTGTCCCGCTTGTGAGTGACCTCTCAGTCAGAAAGAAGGGGAGGTAGCTATCCGTTGTAACAACCCAAATTGCTTTTCTTCGCTTCGAGAAAATATGTCTCACTTTGTTTCTCGAAAAGGGATGAATATCGATGGGGTAGGGCCATCATTGATCGATCAGTTATTGGATGCAGATTTGCTTTCTGATGTGTCAGATTTTTTCACTCTGACGCATGAAGATATTTCGAGCCTCGATCGTATGGGGTCTGTATCCGTTCAAAACCTCTTTGACTCTCTCGATCATGTTCGAGAGAATACAGAACTTCCTAACTTCTTATTTTCTCTCGGTATACCACTCCTCGGAGAGCAGGCAGCACAGCTGTTATCGAAAAACTTTTTTGCTACAAAACCAGAGGTGCATATTGTACAGAAAGAAATACATCACACAGGAGAACAAGAATCATTGTTTGATATTCCTGTGAGCAGTCAGCCAGAGGTCGAATATGAATCTCATAATTATATACAGCCTATAGCAGTATTCTCATTCTTTGCCAGGTACACAGAAGATGACTATCTTTCGATCGATGGGATTGGCCAAAAGCTTGCCGATACACTGGTTGCATATTTTTCATCAGGTGTGCACAAGCATACTTGGGAAAAGCTTCAGCAGGCAGGTCTTTTATGTCTCTATCAAGAAATCAATCTCCATCCAGAGTTTGAAGGAAAGACTTTTGTATTTACGGGGACACTTCAGCACTATAGCCGAGAACAGGCCAAGAAACTTGTGATAGATAATGGGGGATCTATCGGAGCATCGGTGAGTAAATCTATAGATGTAGTGGTGATAGGATCTGAGGCTGGTTCAAAGAAAGAGAAAGCTCAAACTCTTTGACTTGCTATTTGGGATGAAGAAA
>JAYELJ010000076.1:0-12426 GCA_034717395.1 Patescibacteria group bacterium | reverse complement strand
ATGAAATCATCATCGAACACAAAAGAACCCGAAGCAAATATGTTATCTTGAAAAACTATCGAACCGGTCTGGTCTCCAACCATATATACAAGAGAAGCCGTTCCTGTCTGAGTAAAACGAGAAGGGTCTACAACAATAAAATTCACTGTATCCTCTTTGGTATACATCGTTCTATCAAAGAGCAGTAAAACAACAGATGCTTCCTCAAGGCCTATAATCTCTTGAGAAAGGTCAAGCTGTGTATCGGGGTGGATAAAGCTAAAATGATCTGCATTCACTCCATATAATACTATTTCTCCTTTCTTCCACCTCACTTGGTCAATTTGATCTATAGAAACAAAACCATACATATCTGTTTTCCCCAAAGAAAACTCTTCTTTTGATAGGGTATCAAAAAGATACACAGGAAAAAATGACTGTGGCTGACCTGATTCCTTATCAAACAAAAGAAAAGAATCCTGCTGTGTACCTGCAATATATTGTGTCTTTGTATCTTCGATAAAAACAAACTCAGAAGTGTACACAGGAAGCTCTTGTGGTGTATCAAAATTTTCAGAGAGAAATACATAAGAACCTGCCCTCAGCTCTTGTTCTATCAGAAAATTATAAAAACCTATGGACCCCGACCCTACAGAAGGCAGGGTAAATGTCTGAACACTTCGACAGTCATCCACAATCCCTGTTGAGAGTGGCTGAGAAATATGTGCAATTCTTTCTGGAAGACGATAATTCCAAAGCACTGCATCAGACACTTGCAAACTACAGAAAATGAACGGAGCTCATGAAAGATCAGAAGAATAATACACTCCATATCCCCCATCAGATTTTCCGACAACATCAAGAACTTTTTCCGCCTGAAGCGTTATAGGAATACGCTGCAGAGAAAGAGCTTCTCCACGAATATTTTGCCAGGTATCTATTTCGATAAATGCCGATCCACTTCCATAAGCATTACGAAATGAAAGTCGCACATGCTTCGGGTCTATGAGATCAACATCATCAAAAAATATATTATTGACCGTAGAAGACACGTGAGATAACAATGCCTGTGTATAATCTTCTGTTTCTACAAAAGTATAGGGATCATAGAGAGCATCTGTGAGGTATATATCTATCTCCTGTTTGTAAGAAGATGAACCTGTCTGTGTATACGAATCAACCATAAACAATGGGTTGATCTGTGCATCTGAGTCAAAAGAAAAAGAACTTTCTGTTTTTCAAGTTTTGCTATCAAAAAGAACATCTGAGTCAGATGATTCAGATGTCTTTATAAATACATTCGATATGAATTCTGGGAAAGACAGATCTTTGTACCAAGGTGAATGAAGAGAAAACACACCTAAGAGAATAGAAAGAGATATCCCTACCAAAAGAATGATACGTTTCATGATCTAAAAAAACAAGAAAGAAAATGAATATTACGCTGTCTGTTTGTATTTATTTTTAAGAGAATCTATATATGCATATATTTCTTGTTTTACTGATTTTTTTTGTGCTGCAATATAATTATTTACAAATGATTCTTTTTCAGTAATAAAATCTTGTTTTTCTGTCATCAATGCCATCATATCTTTTCTTTTTATAGAAATTGATTGTCTTTGGAGAGCTAAATCTTGTCCCAACGCAATTTTCTTATCTTGTAACTGAGAAGAAGCTTCACGGAAACCTGATTGTTCTTCCTCTAAGAAAAGAAGTTTTTGGTCAAGCACCATAATATCTTCTGCATAGATATCTTCATCCATAGACTCTCCTGATTGAAATGATAATTGAAGGTTTTTCTTTTCTTCGATAATCTGTCTTTTTTCCGTCCCATAAGAAAGATCCAACTGTGTATATTTTAATATAGAAGACTGTAATTCTTCGTGTTGTACTGTATCTGCTTCATACTTTTGTTTCATTAATTGAAGCTCTGTCATAAAGCCTGTAATCCGTGTATCCATATCCACCATCTCTTCATCTGCAAGAGTCATCGCTTCCTGTGTCCACAGCCCCTTATTTGAGCGAATCTTTTTATTCAGCACTGCCAAGTGTTTCATCTCTTTATAATCAATACCAGAAACACCTATCATTTCTTCTAGAGCCAATTTTGTCTGTTGTTGCTTTTCTGTAAGTTGTACTTCTTGTTGTGTATTAGAATCCAATGTTGCTACTGCTACTTTTTCTACAGGTGTATCAAATTCCGGGTTGTTTGATACCGTTGATTGATCAACAGGATCAATAGATTGAGAACTAACAGCTACTTCTACCGGTTCCTGCTTCACTTCACCTTGTTCACCCTCTACTGGAATATTATTCTGAGAAACCAAAATAGCATTCGAAGTTTTTTGTTCCTCGACTATAGGTGCTTGTCTAGAATAATTTTCATTATTAGAAGCTACTATATCAGACTCTATAGAAACCTGTGCTTCTAATTTTTCTGGTGTAATATCTGCTTGAGCTAATAGAACATCTTGCGATTGCAGATGTGGTGCAGAACGATCAATATTATTGGCTGCAAGATACTGCTCTGTTCCTTTATACGTATGAACAAAGGTATTGGTAGTCTTTCGAACGAGACCACGAGGTTCACTTTTCTTAGGAAACTGACGAAATACCATTTTTCCAAAGTATTTTTTAGCTCCCCATTTTGCTGTAGATCCTGCTCCTCCGTTATAAGCATTGATACGAGCCTGGATACTATCAGTAAGGAAATCTGTTTTCTGTACTTTTTTATACTGACGAACTGACCAATCAAGATGACTCGTAAGGTTTTTTGTAAAATATGTAATCCCAGCTTCAATATTTTTCTTTGAATCACGACGTTCTTCTAAAGTAAGACCTACTTCTTTTGCTGTATCCGGCATCAATTGAAGAAGACCAACAGCTCCTACATGAGATACAAGGGTTGGATTAAAACTACTCTCATTTTTGATCAGAGCAAGCATAGCAAGAGGATTTTTATTCCCCTCTTTTGACTTGGTATAAATAGTCTCTGCAAGCTCTTTTAGAGTATATTGACCATAAGTACCCATCATTGGTTTTGATGTTCGTTTTGAGTACTCATTGATCACAAGATAGGTATATGTTACAAACTCCTCTTGTGAAAGATTTTCTGGGAACTCTGAAGAAGCCTCCATAATATAATTTTTATACATAGAAGGATATGTTTGCTGAAAACCAACAACTCCGTCTGCATTCAAACGATGTAATTTTTGATATAGTTTTACCGCTGTTTGTAATGCTTCATCAAAAGAGTTCTCTCCGTAGAACGATGGATCCTGATCAAGATAATCATAATGAGCCAACACTTGCGCAAGCTCTACAAGATCTTTTCCTCCCGGGTGACCAATTTCAATTTTTCTTTCTTTTTCAAGTGTTTCTTTTACAGAACCAAAGAAATTTTCTGGAATAGCATCAAACGCATCCATAATAGCCAGTTCTTTTGTTACTGGCGTCTCTGGATTGAGTTGATTATACGTATCGATAGCATCAATAGTCGCTTTAAAATCTTCTTTTACATAAGAATCCATGCTCCCATCATACGCAAATGGTTCTGCAAGATTTTGTTTTTCATTAACAGGGATAATAAATTGATCACCAGGAAAAATTATATTACTTGTCAATTTATTCGCCTGAATAATATCATAATACGAAATAGACAAACCTGTTTCTGCACGATATTTTTCTGCAATAAAAGAAAGAGTATCTCCTGAAACCACTGTGTAAACAGGGTTTGCAGCTGATATTTCTTTTCCTTTTTCTTGCTGTTCCTCGTTATATTCTGCTTGTAACTCATCAGGGTGAGAAATCCCAGACATATTACGACGTTTGATATCAGAAAGAGTAGAATACACCATTTTTTCTGATAACTTTGCCTGTTCTACTTTACGTAGTTCAGTATGCTTTTTAATAAATGCTGTTAGATCAGGAGCTTGAGTTGCTGTATCAATACTATCTATCATAATATTATCTACTTGCTCACATATATCTTTGTGAATATATTCCACTGATTCTTCTGTTGCATCAAGAGAATCAAGAGGAGATTCTGGTTGTTCTAGATTCGAAGTATACTCTTTCGATCGATCCATTGCTTCTGCAATTTTGGCTGCAGAAGAATCATTCTTATCAGATGTTAGTGATTCAACTTTATCTCCGATCCAAGATCCGATACGAGAAAAAACACTCTCCTGTCGAGCAAGAGACTCTGGTGATTCTTTAGAGGCTAATGCCGAATCAGGACGAACAGATGGTGTATCATTTTTAGTAGAACATCCACCAAGAGTCAATGCTGCTACTGCTGCAAATGCAGCAAGCGTTCCTTTTGAAGAACGAACCGTTTCTGAGAGTTTATTTTTAAAAAACATAAGACAAGGTGGAAATAATATATGTATTGAAAGTATTTATTGCTTGTTCTTCATACGAAGATCTTGGAAGAAACCTTGTACCAATGATCTATACTGGTGAGCAATTTCAGGGTGCAGATCCTCTATACAAATCGCTTCAAAACTATGATTGAGGCCATTTTGCTGATGCAGATGTTGCACAGATCCACAGGCTCCAAATTTCTCATCACGGATCAGATAATATACTCTTTTGATGCGTGTTTGCAATAGTGTACCCGCACACATACTGCATGGCTCCATAGTACAAATGAGCTCACACCCCGATAGCCGCCAGTCATTGAGCGCTTTGGCTGCAGTATCCAGAGCAAGCAGCTCTGCATGAGCTACCGGTGTTTGAGCTCATTCTTTCTGATTAAAAGAAGATGACACGATCGTATCTCATTGTACAACCATAGCGGAAACAGGCACTTCCCCAAGGGAAGCTGCCTGTTTCGATAGTTCAATAAGTTTATTGAGTATTTTTTTCATACAGAAATATTACACAATTTTACATTCCGAAACAAGGTGATCAAGAGCTTCCTTTGCTTGCTGTTGATCTTCTGTATGAGATACAGACTGGGCTTCAATGTTTTGTTGCATATCAAATGCCTCGACACAGACTGTCTCATTTTGAGAAAGAAGAGGAACAAAGATATACAAAAGAGTAATAAGAATATGCATGATAGTAGTGTGTGTTTAGTAGTGTGTGTAAATGTACTTACAAGATCGTAAGTATAGGGAAAGTGCTTATGCAAATATTGTTTTTCTTCGTACTGCATATGCAGCTACTGCTGCAAAGACAAGAAGGTATATTATTCCAGGAGCCCCTGTTGCAGGAAGTTTCTGAACTGGCTTTGCAACAACTGGTGTGATCTCTGACACCGATGGTTCTCATCCTCCTGCTGCTACTGATGCAATGAAGTTGGGGTCAGATGTAACAGAAAGATATACAAGATCTGTGTTACCAACACCATTAACCGAAGACTCTTTTTCTGATGTAATACGAGCAATAGATGTCATAAGATCAGTATTATTATTCGTTACCGCAACAGAATGAAATGCAATAACCATTTGTTTTCCTTTTGAAAGTGTTGGTATCACAAATTCAGGATTTTCAAAATCATAGTTGTATTCTGCACCAGTGATTTGATCAAAATCTGAAGCAAAAATATTTCCTTGAATACCTTGAGCCATATCAACAGACACTACAATATCATGCAGGTTTTTCCCTGTTCTATTTGATACAGTTATTTCATGGTAAATATCTTTTGTTTCATTTGGATAAATCGAAAGAGCACCCGTTTGTGTATCTGCATCAGACATAGTATCTTTTGAAAATACTGCTGCTTGATAATCAATTTCTAACTCATTCGTTGCAGGTTGAAGAAGAGACATATAATATCCACCTCAACCTCATCCTCCTGATGAACCACCAGAACTTCCACCTGACGATGGTGGTGTTACTGGCGGAGTAGTAGATCCTTCTACTACATTAGTAATCGAGATGATAACAGGAGCATTTCCATTTGCATGGTAATGAAGATCAAATACCCCATTCCCATCTTCATCTGCCCAGATAGTTGCATCATTGGTTACAGATGATGTTTGATTATCAGCAATACCACTATTATCCGCTACCATTTGGTATTGCATTACAAGAACATGACCAGCTGGAAAATCTGTAAAAGTAAGCCCTGTAGGGTCGGTAATAGAACCTGAAACTTTTCCTTCTAAGAATCCTCCTGCAGCAGTCGGATCAAGACCATTCACATTCGAATCATGCATTTCTAACGATCCAGGAACAAAAGTAAGTGTACCTCCATTATTTCCGTCAATTATTCCTCCATTTGAAGAAAATGAGTCTTTGATAATGACTGTTTCTCCTGAAGCAGTAAGATCTGCATTGGTATTGGTTACCGTAACAGTGTAGGTAACAATTTCTGTGTCAGCCACAGTTGCTACATTAGCAATCTTATCCAAGGTAAACTGAAGAGAATGAACCGTAAGTACTACTTCATCTGTTACTGCTGGTGCTGGGTCTGGAGACTCTGCACTCGAAAGCGTAGCTGATACTGAAAAGTTTTGACCATGGTATGGAGAGTTTGCTCCAAGTCCATCATCTACGATCTCAGCATCGAATGTAAGATACTGGAGAGTATTCACTTCCATATCGCCGATAGCAAATTGGATATGACCATCTGCTACAGTAGTATAAGAAACAGATACTCCATCAAGCTCTACATTTGAAAGTGATACAAGAACATCAGAATCATAATGAACATCTACTACCGCATCGGTAGATTTGATATTTCCAATATTCTGAATATCAATCTGATACCCAACGGTTGCACCTAAAGTAATCAGATCTTCATTTGCTTGTTGAGCAGCAGATGTAGGACCTACCACATCAATAGAATGCACTGGGGCTGTTGTTGCACCTGGAAGAGCAATGACAGCTCCATTACTCACATAATAATCTGATTCTGTACCAAAAGTATTGGTAAGTTGCAGATCATAATTATACCCTTCTACCCAATCAGACCATTTTTGAATCTCCAATTTCATCTGCATATCAAGATTCAAAAAGATACTGTCTCCAGCAGCTACCGCTCCTGGTGTCCATTTGATAATTTTGCGACCCAAGTCATCAACATACCCCACAATATCGGTATTGATAGTTTGCTCTACATCAGTAAATGTAAACAGAGTTCCATTTGAATAATACAAATCCGCATACTCCATCACATCAGTGATATCGTCATAATAACTGTGTGTATATGGTGTTCCATCTTGGTTCTCTACTTCCAAACGATAATTGAACTCGAGACCTGCATTGGTTACTTCGTCGGCATATATTTGGATAAACTGATTGTCCAAAGCATCACGACCTTCATTTTTAGGATATGTTGTAAGATATACATACTTATTCAACACAATATTTGGCACTGTGACAGTAGCTACCGCGTTTCCAAATACATTGGAAAGAGTATTGTCTTCGTTCATCACCAATGGATTGTTGATGTATACAGTAAAGTATTTGTGTACGGTTCCTGGTGTAGAAGCATCCGTTGCAGTAGGGATTTCTACTGGAGCCCAAGTGATAATATGTTGCCCCGCGTTGTTTACAGAAATCTGACCTCCTCCACTCGCAATAGCGTTGGCAATCTGATCAGCTGTAGATCCAAAACTATGAATCACTGTTCCATCTTGCATGAGTACATCGCCTACTTCAAAAGGAATCGTTGACCCAGGATTGTTTGGATCGATCTTCCCTACGGCAGGAACAATATCAGAAATATCATCTTCGAATACAAACCCTGGACGTTTGGCTGTAGTCGATGCATTGTTTACTGTAAGACGATACGTCAGAGCTTGTCCTGGATATGCTGTGACTACCGCTTCATAATCTGATGTTACGATAGTAGTCAGATCTCCAGAATGTACCGCCACACCTTTCGCTCGAGATAGATTCGGAAGAGCGACTATTGTTGCGTCATTTCCATAATCATTGGCAAGAATATATTCTGAAACAGCAAGGTTCAACGCTTCTAGGTCATTATTCACTTGTACCGTAAATGAAACTGACTTACTTTGATACGCATTCAACGTAGTATCCAGCTCCCAAGTAATAATATTCGTTACTGCATCATACGATCCTCCATCAGTAATATTGGCTACCCCAAATGTTGGATCAATAAAATCTACAATACCAGAAAGATCATCTACAAAAACATAATCTCCAGTAGCAGTATCATTATTCTCATTATTGAGTACTTGAGCTTCTGCCCCAGCAGTAAATGTAAGAGTATATGTTAGTTCATCCCCTTCCATCGCTTGGATAGAAGTCGATGTTATCTGTGTCATTTCATTCGTCACACGTTTGCTACGAGACTCACGATTTGCTTCAGCAATATTTACCTGCACCTGATCCGAGTTATCACTACTATCTATCTCTGTAATACTAGAAACCGAAATAGTTGCTATATTATTATCTTCATCGAGCTCTGTTCCATCGATAGCAGTGTCTGTCAGAGTTCCTTCGTATGTAAATACTCCAGAATCACCAGCAGAAAGTGTCCCATCTATAGTCCAAGTAATAGTCCCTGCTACATCATCAATCACTGCCCCTGGAGCAGATGTTATATCTAAAAGATTGGGCTCATAATTTTGTACTACAACCGCATCTGTCATAGGAGCTGTACCATTATTATTATAATAAATAGTATATACCAGCTCAGTCAGAAGTGGGTCATTAGTATTATCATAGTTATTTGGAGCAATATCAGCGATATCATCTTCATTATTATCCCAATCGAGTTTTACATCGATCCCAAGATCATAGCTCAAATATGTACCAATCACATTTTGCGTATCTCCAGATGCAAGCGTGAATGCTTGATCTGCTGGAGTTTGATATCCAGTTACATCCCCAAAAGAAACAGTATGTGCTCCAGAAGGACCAGTAAAAACAACAGGATTCGTCCCATCATAAGAACCTTGACTTACCCCATCTACAAACACTTCCCCATTTACAGGAGCAGTTGTAACAGAAAGAGTTACTGGCTGTTCCACTTCATTCTGAAAAGAAAGGGAGACAGTATTCGCTGATGTGTTTTCTGTAGGAGTAGATTGTTGTACTAATCCAGAAAATGGCTGCACAGAAACTTCATAATCTGAAACAGTATATGTTGTTACTGGTGTTCCCAAAGCTACAGCTTCTGGAGAGACTTCCAAACGAAAATTCATAGTATATTCTTCCCCGTTATCTGTAGAACCATCTACGATCCAATCAGCATCACGTTCAATTTTCGATACATTTGAAGAATCATCTGCCAATGGCATACCATCTGTGGTTACTGAGGCATTTACCCACTCAACACTGTTATTAGAAGCATTAAAAGATCCTCCATTCGAAGCAGATACAAATTCCATTATCTGGTTCCCAGCATCATCATACAAAAACTCAGAAAGTGCCGCTTCCGCATTAAATGTTGTAAGCGATACATTCCCTGTATTTTTGAAAGTAAATGCATATTCAATCTCGTCTCCAACAGATACCTCTGAAGAATCAATAGACTGTTTATACTCACCCCCTTGTGAAAGATTTTTGATTTGATACGATACTACTTCAGAGTCCACTTCTGGAGCCACAGCTACTGCATTCATATATATATACGAAACATATTCATTACATCCATAGTAGTTCCCCGAACCCAGCAATGTATCCTTTCCTCCTGTAATATCATTCTCATCTCCAGAAAAAGCATTTGAAAGCTCCATTCCCGTATCAGACAGAAGATTATCATAATAACTCAAAATTTCTGGATAGTTGAGCCCGTTAACTGCTGCTACTGCCTCAGAATTCCAAATTTTAATTTTACTTTCTACCTCATCATTCCAATAAACAGAAGTTGTATATTGATGATCTGTATCCGGATCAAGATTTACGAGAAGTAGATTATCTGTATCTACCATACTTTTCCCAGTACTACGATCGAGAGCTGTACGGAGTTGTACTGTACGATCAAGGTCTTTGATATTTGCTCCGTTCAAAAAAGTAACAGGCTGTAAAACAAAAGCGCTATCACCACGAAGCATAGTAGTATCCGTAGTAACAGATTCTACCACCGTTCCATCTGCATTCACCTGATTTGTAGATTGCCCAGCAATAGTATTATCTCCCCAGATAGTCACACGAGGCGCTACATTTACTGCTGCTACATCAGGAAACTGCATTTTAAAACGAGTGTTTTCTGATACCACTGATCCGTCTGCATTTTTGCTCGCATTTCCATTATTATGAATATACGAAGCAAAACGAATCTGATCACCCACATCTACCCCAGTAACAAAATCACGATAGTTTGGATCATACGATCCAGAAGGCTGATCTGTAAAATTTGTTGCTTTCAGCAAAGAAGTACGTTCATGAAAATACGGTTCTGTATTGGTAATACAGTTATTTCCATTGGTATCACACATCTGCGATGTATAAATCATCCCATCAAGTGGCTGAGCATCCCCATAGTTATTGAAACTTGGAAAATCCAAACCAACCGGATAATAGTATTCATTATAATACGCAAGATCCGTAGCCAAAGCATTATCTGCTGTAGGAACCGTATACAACGTAGTATCCGAACCAAACTGAATAGTTTCTCCCGGAGTTACTTTTCTCCATTCTGCATATTGGTAGTATGCATACACAGTATCTACCGACCCATCTGCTGTGGTATCACACGCACGAAAATTATCTGTATTGTAGTCATAACAATCCACAAATGGATTAGCAAAGATCTGTGTTCCATGAGGAAACAGTGTTGGATTTGCAGGTGTATACCCTGCTGATACAGTAGGAAGCGTAATAGTAGAAAGAACTACTGCCACTGCCGTGATGATTCGAGTAAATGTAGTAAACATAGTATTGGTAAATAAAAACAAAAAAGTTTTTGTAGTGTGTATGCTATTTTTTATTTTTGTTTTTATTTCTAGCGATTACTTCACAACTTCTCATTTATTGCTGTGAGATTTTTTTATCACTTGCATGTATAATTGTTTTTGTACCTCCAAATATATCTGATGTATTTGTTTGCAACTGTGGAGCTACATACCCCTGACGAGTAACATTTGTTGTCAAACCAGAGAACACATTATCTCCTACAGTCTGGTGCTTTGGTGGCGTATAAAGACCTGAAGGAATTTGAGACAGGGTTTCAGAAGCAATACCGACATTCCTCCAACCACGATAATCATAGGTCTTATTATCAAGCTGCTGAGCCAGTTCTTTGTGTTTTTCCGGATCCAAAAACTCTTGTTTGATCTCCATAGGATCAATTCCCTCTATTAGAGAAATATTCTTTTGTATTGAAGATAGCAACTGTTTTTTAGCTTTTTTTATAACTACCGGCGACTTCTTACTCGTTGTTGTATGAGTAGTATTAGATGCAAGAGGTTGTGCTGGTGGAAATACTTTCGTATCCTCCAGTTGAATGACATTTTTATCGACTACTTTTGTAATTGATTTTGCAACAACGGGCGTACTATAACATGACTCTCTCACAATTGTTCCTAGCACTTTCTTTGATTTCCCATCTGGGCTTACCAAACAAAGCATATTTACTTTTTGACCTGTTTTCTTGATAACCCCTTGTTTCATAGCAATCTTCCAATCTTCTAGACCGTGATTTGCTCTCAGTCCATCAATATTACTTTTAACAGATTTAGTAATGACTGGTTTCTTATCCTTATTCACATAGAATGGAACCTCCCATACTTGTTTATTTTCATTATGAAAATATAAGCTATTTGGAGTATTTGTTACTTTAGAATAATGAGACAATGTTTTTGTTTCTCCCGAACATTTGTCTGTATATTCAATATCTGAAGAAGAATCATGAACTACTGTATCGAGATATGGGATTGTCAGCACAGATCCTTTTTGTAAGATTTTTCCAGATGCCTCATAGGCTTTCCCATCTTTGAGTGTATACCCATTGTACTTGAGAACAGTCTGCATTTTCTGGTTTTGATTTTTCCCTACAATATTTTTCCCTTTTACAAATTCTCCAAATGATTTCGCATCCGTGATAACATATTGTGTTGTGTTACCTTCTACAACTGTGTTCTTAGCTACTTTAACAACAGTGAATTTTTCTTGCTCAGAATCTCTCACATCTCCAGAAGTATCCTGTGATTTCGAGATATTATTATCTGTAGATGATGTTACTTTTTCCGTCTTCGAGCTAGCAAATGGATTCCAAGAATCATTCAGAGCTTTAGAGGTTATTGAAGAAGATGCTGCAGCCACAGTCAATGCAACTCATGCGAACAATGCTGCTGCTTTTCATTTATGCGTATCGACCCATGCTCCAATCTTTGTAGCAGGCCCTTTCTTTCTTTCTTGTTCCTGAGTATAAAGAGCCATCTGTTTTCGAACCTCCTCTTTAATCTTTTTTTCTTGTGTGTTTTCTAAGTGCTCTTTTTCTATTTTCAACACATCATATTCAGATTGAGGCACAACCTTTTCTTCCTCTTTCACCTTCTCTTCTTCTTTCACTGCTTCTTT
>JAYELJ010000075.1:0-12465 GCA_034717395.1 Patescibacteria group bacterium | reverse complement strand
GAAGATACATACTATTTCAGATATGATGAATCAAATTCAGGAAGAAATAGATAGTGAACTTCCATTGATATCTCATAAGCTCACAAATATGGTTGTATCTCATCCATTCCTTATAATCTGAGTAGTACAAGAAGAATTATGAGTATCCCGTCAGACAGCATCCGTATATTTACGTAGTCTCAATAAAGCTGGGGTCTTGGAAGTGATGAAATCAGGAAAAAGTTTTTTATATTATCACACAGGGTTTCTTGATATTTTGAGTTAGAGAAAAAGACATCCTTGGAGGTTTTTTTTATATTGTATTATGATTTTTGATAATTTTGTGTTATAATGATATGAAAACTTAGATTTTCAACTTTATTAACCAATCATAATATTATGAATAAATCAGCTTCTCTTTTGGATAAAGTATCGGATATACAAACTATTGTTCCTGAGATACAGAATCACCATGATGATAAAATAGATAATACATACTCGGAACAATTGAATAACGTATTATCTGTAGTGAGTAAACTACAAGAAAGTCATAATAGTAATGATAAAATATATAACAACTTATATAAAATTAATTGACATCTTGAAAGTATATTCAAGAATTTCGATAAGAAAAAGAACAAGATACATTCAGTATCTACACTGATTAAAGATATTGAATCAGAAGTCTCATCTAATGTAGATGATATTATACAAGAAGATACTCCAAATAGTGATGATACTATACATAAAGTAATATACTCTGAGAATTCTAATGATGATGTAACAAAGAATGATGGATGAGAGATCAAATCTTCTGAATCTACTAACATAGATTGGAGTGTGTATTCAGGAGATACAAATCTTACTACAAATATAACATTAGAGGGAACTCAATCTGAACAGATACCTAGTGATACGACAGAGGTAGAATCTCAGATAGGAGATGAAGAAACACCAGCCGAAGAAATGAAAGAAAAATCAGAGGGTATTACATTTTATGAGGATACATTAGATCCTCAAGAAGAAGTTGTAGTAGAAGAAAATGGAGGAGAGCAAGCGTTAATAGACAAGGAAAAGCTTAAGGTTAGATTACGAGAAAAAAAAGCTGCATATCAAATGATGAACTCCTCGTTAGAGAAGTTTGCTGAATTACAGATTAGTAAAGAAAGTTTCTTTTCGAGCAATAATATGGATGAAGTTAACAGAGCACTTCAAGAATTTATTTTTACATATGAATCAGTATTTGCTAAAGAGGGACTTTGGAAAGACGCAGATAGTAAAGAAAGGGCGAAAGATAAGTACTTGAATGCTTTTGATAAAGTATTTGATAGATTTAATAAGGCAAGAAAGAAAATTGAAGAGAAAGAATCTAAGACAGGATGGGGTAAACTAAAATCAGTTGGGAAAAAAGCTCTTGGTTTTCTTTCTAATAAATGGGTGCGTTATCCAATGGTAGGTCTTATGGCTGTAGCTACTGGGGGTGTTTCTCTTCTTCGTTTGGCTGCCACAACGGGAGCTATGGCAGGTGTGGATATGGTAATGGCAAAAGATAAATCATCAGAGAAAGCGAAGAAACAATTAGAATGATTAGAACTGGATAAACAATATGGGAGTCTCAATGGTATGCTCGATAAGAAGCTTACAGAAATGCATAAAAGTCGTGATGAGAAGAAAAAACGTCTTGTGAAGATAGGAACAGCAGTAGTTGTTGGTGGAGCAGGTTACGCTGCAGCGGATTCTCTCTCTCAAGCTCAGCCAGATTTTATGAATGATGCTCAAAACACTTTTGCGGATAATTTGCATACAGAAGATGCAAAAGCTCAATCAACAGAGACATTGGCAGTAGATAACACAGTAAAAATAGACACACCAGATGCGAACAAACCAGATACACCAGATACAACAGATACAACAGATATAATACCACCAAAAGACACAACAGATATACCAGAATTCAAAGACATGCTCGGAGGAAAGGAACTCTCTGTATCGGTAGAAAAAGGTGAGGGAGCTATTCAAACATTTCAAGAACTTCAAGATGGGTTAACAAATGAACTCCCAGAAGGTATTGATTTGGATAATATTGAGGATCATAAAGAAGCACTTACTGAAAACCAGTATCATATTTTGACTACTCCAGCGGAGGATCTTGCAAAAGAGTATGGATTCTATAAACCAGAGTTAGATAAGGTTTCTGGGCTTGGGAAAGAGAGTGCTGTAATGTATGTGGGAGATACTATCAAATTGGATGCAGATGGGAATCTTGTATTTGATCGTAATGGAACAGAAACAAAATTAGATCATAATTATGGATCTCAGTTAGATTGGGTAAAAACTCAAGAGGCTATTGCTGTAGGAGCAGATTTTGATACCGGAAGTAAAGATACTTTCAGTAATACATTTAATGGTGAATTTGAGGATACTAATGCTCCAGACCAAACATCAGAATCAGCCCCAGTAGTAGAATCTCCAGCATTAACAGAAGAGCAATTAAGTGAAATTCAGGCTGCTTATACTGTGGATGCAGGAGTGTTTTCTGAGAATAATTTAAATGGAAAAGGCCAATTCAACTTTTCTACTGATGGTTCATATATATTTCATCTAGAATGAGATGATAATTATTTTATCACTCGTGATGTAGATGGGAAATATACATATACAGTAGATGGAACCCCAGATACAGGAACGTATGATTCACTTCAGAAGGCTATTGATGATATAGGTGAAATAAGATGAGATGATGGTATTTATAAAGAGCCAACAGCCACATCAATAGATACAACAGTCATACCTTCAGTAGAGGATGATATTGCATCATTCAATAAATCCAACTCATTTAAAGTTGGATTACCATCTGGTGTTACAGATCATTCATACAGTCCAATTGAGTATTCAAATGATACATTTGTATTCAATGAGCCTGGTATAGCTGTAGCAAATCAGACGCCTCAGCTTCATACTACTACTTTAGCTAATGTAGATGCTGCAGAAGCAAAAGTTTTGATGTCTTATCTGGATGCAAACCCCAATGTAACAGGGTCAGAGCTACAAGATATGCATGAATACTATACATCATATGGTGTCGATGCAAATAAATTTCTTCTCTCGGAAGGTACGCCTAATGTCATGTCTATACTCAATGATCTTATAGAGAATAGTTCATTTTCTGATGCTTCGGAAATACCACAAACTACTATACCTCTGCTGGAATCCTTGAGAGGTATGTCTGGATTAGAAACAGATGCTGATGGAAAAGTCATTAATGATATATCTATCGATCCAGATGGTATCAAATTTGATATCGATGGGGATAATAAATACTGGGATCTGTCTGCAAAAATTGCACCAGATTTTGAAACAATCGAATTGGATGGAAAAACCTATGATATGTTTGTAGAAAACTCAGAGGGAATTATGGTATTTAATGAAACAGACATAAAACCAATTATTTTTGAAGAATTTAAGGATCAGACAGCAGGTGGGGTAGCAAGTGAAACTCTAGATGCTATTAAGAATATGGCAACAAAGTTTACAGAGCAATAATAATAACCAATCAATAATAAAAAATGAATAAACTTGGTGCTATCGGTAGTGCTGCAGCGGCTATTGGATCTGCCGCACTCTATCATCATATAAACATATCGGATCCAAATAGTGAGTATATTTCTATTGGACCAGTGTCTCCAGATACTGAGAAAAATATCCAGAAAATGGATGAGACTCATCAATCCAAGGTTGATGATATTTTGAGTTCTGTTACTATTGAGTATCAAGAGGGGAATGCTACGGATACGATGATTTCTATTGAGAGAAAAATTGTGAAGCAGTTTTTGGAGCAAATACTCCGCTTGTTTGAATCTCAGAAAATCCCATTATCTTACGCAAATATAAAGCAAGAACTGGAAAAAGATCCAGAAATGATGAAGAAGGTTCAGAAAGAGGCTCGAGAGCTTTTGAAAAATCTTGGAGCAAGTAATGATACATATTTCTATGATATTGAAGAGAAATTTTCCGACCTTTCAAAAGAAGACCATATTCGTCTATTGAGTATTCTTGATGAGCTTCCAGTAGATGCTTTGGCGTATCTCACACAACAGTTTGATCAGGACTATGATGTTCATCTTGCGTATGCGAAATGAATTCTTGAAAATCAAGATAGAGATAATTCTTATGATTATGGTTTAGATCTTATGTCTCCAGATAAATGGAGTATGATTGAACAAGAACTTCTGAGTAAGTCTTATGGGAAGCGTGTGCAATGAGAAGATGGGGAATGGAAAACGGAAGGAGCAGCTACAGCAGATGCTTTTGAAAGAGATCTCGTGGATAATATGTCGGAATATAGTTATCAGGTTTTAGGAGAAAATCCGCGGTCGATAGAAGATTTTGATACTTTAAATACCAATCATAATTTTATCACAGCAAATGATAGACTGGTAAAATCTAGAATCATTCTATGATATAGTCCAAATTATCATTGGAATACTCTTCCGACTGGAGGGGGGGTCGAGTTGGTATTATCAAAGAATTTAGCAGATATAGACACCATTGATTCTGTAATGAATGAATTGAGAGAAAATAGTGAATTTTTAAAAAATTATAATAGTAAGGCAGGGAAGTTCATTGATATAGTAAGAAAACATAATATATATTATGGTGCTGCGATACTTGGATTGTCTCATTATGATCCATCTGATGGATTTATGTCAGAGGAAAATATTGAAAAATATAATGATTTGGGATTGTTTGATGAGGGCGCAAAAGAAAGATATGATGCAATATATGAAAAAAAACGATCTAATTCTGGATGAGAATACAATGATTCCGTCAGTCAATAACCAATATACATCTGCACATAACAGCAATATTTAAAAAATCATAATCAATCAATAATAAAAAATGAATAAACTTGGTGCTATCGGTAGTACTGCAGCTGTTGGAGCTGTAGTTGCTACTGGTGTCAATATGTCGGCTCCTGATGAAAATAAAGTATTAACAGAATCTCTCCAAGTTGCAAATCCTATTGTAAAGGAAATATGAGGGGTTCACCCGGATCAGCATGCGCAGGATCGTTTGTCTGAACTTGGTGTTGTAGCAGAAAAAGATATTGAGTCTGCAATAGATACTCCTGAAGAATTGTCTATCGAGGAGGAGATCAATATAGTAGAAAGAGAAACAGTAAAACAATTGTTTGAAATTCTTATGGATGCAGCACAAAACCCTGCACAAATGGATACACATTTGGATATCACACAAAGAGATCTCAATGCAATGGTTGATGGGACATTAGATCCTTCCAAATTTCCAGTAGAAAATGAAAATGAATTGATACAAACACTTTTTTCTATGGGTGAATGATCTCGTCTGCCATATATTATTCATCTTATCGATGACTCGCTCCATCAACAAGTGTTAGACCGTCTTGTTGCAGATGAGGATCTTGTTGATACTATGGAATATATAGAAGCGTTTAAAAACACAGATATATCTGGATATATATCAGCAATTTCAGAAGAAAGACCTGATCTGTTAATCAAAAATCTGAACTACCTTACAAAGTCTCAAATGCACTTGGTAGATACTCCAAGCCTGGTATATACACTCTTTGAAAAAGGTGAATATGATGCATTGGCAGAAGGGGCACAATGGATTCATGATCCTGAACTATATCAATCGATACCAACATGTTTGGTTACAGAGTGACATGGGGAATATGTGCTCAAAAACCTTGATGAATCGTTTAGTACAATCAATGTCGGAAAAGTCTTGAAAGCTATGGACTCACAAGGACAATTGGATAAAGCTGTTGGGTATATGGAGCATATACCAAGTAAATACCACCAGATATTATTGGATCAGATAGTACAAAAATATGATCCTGAAATAGTGGTTGGTTCTATTCACATGTTCAAAAATATAGATACAACAGAGTTGGTTGAATCTCTTATCCAGCAAGATAAAATAGATATGTTGTTGTGATATATAGGGGATTTTAATAATCTTACGCTTAATCAGGCACAGACACTTATTGCTTCGGGGCATAAGAATGCAGTGAAAGAACATATCACATCATTTTCTTCTCCGGAACAAGTTCAGTTGATGTTATAAGATATTATGAAGCAAAAACAGACTACGCGATGTAGTCTGTTTTTATTTGAGGATTGTTTATGAGTCATCTATTGTAGGATATTGGCGATTGTTGATATTCTATAATATTGCTTCGTGCAATACTGTGACTATCAAGATTGGCATCAGGATGAACAAGCTTGTGAGTTCCTATGATTTTGGATTCTAAGAATGCATGCATCAGTTGAGATTTGTTTTCAATATTTGCTTGGAGGTGTTCGAGTGACCCGGAAACAGGAGAATGAATAATATCATCTATTTCGTTATGATTTTCTTGTTCCACATCATCGATTTTTTCTTCGAGCTGCATAAAATGGTGTCGTTTGTGATGATCTGTGTCAGAATGATGGTTTTCATGATGAGCCTGACTAGCAGCAAGAGGAGAAATTGCAGATATCATAGTATGTTTGATTAGAATATATCGTATTATTATACCACAAAAATGAGAAAAATCACAGACTTTATGTTCAATTTTTCCAAAAACTGCAGTACAATGGATGTATGAATATCCAAACTCCACTTCGTGATATATTAAAAACAAAAGCAAGTTATTTCAAAAAACTTGATGCTATGGGTCTGCATACTTTGCAGGACCTCCTTTTCTATTTTCCACGAAGCTACGAAGATCTTTCCGAATCCAAACGTGTTTGGGAACTGACTCCTGGACAGGCAGTGACTATCCGTGGAACGCTTCGTTCGTTTGATAATCGTATGGCTCGTAACCGTATGCAGATACAGACAGCGACTATCATGGACGATATGGGAGGGGAGATATCGGCTGCATTTTTCAATCAGGCATATATCGTAGAAAAATTTCCAATAGGGATCGATGTGATCATATCTGGGAAGATCAAACAGGATAATTATGGTAAATTGACTATCCAGAGCCCGAAGATAGAAAAGGTAGGCGCAGATCAGGTGCATGCAGGAAAGATCGTTGCTGTGTATCCAGAATCAGAAGTAATAACTTCCAAATGGATTCGTGAAAAAATCCAACCGTTTATTGAGTATACAAAAAATATCCCAGAAACCCTTCCATCAGATATTCTCGATCAGGAAGATCTTTTGAGTCTTGGGTATGCTATCGAGCAGCTCCATAACCCGGAGAGTTTTGAGACTCTGGAAAAGGCAAAAGAACGTATCGCATTCGAAGAGCTTTTTATGCTTCAGCTGAGTGCTTTGCAACAGAAGTATAACTATCAAAAAGATACAGAAGTCTCCTCTTTCAATAAACAGGTTTCTCATGACCGAGATTTTCTTGATTCCTTGGTCTCTAAAATCCCATTTTCCCTGACTGGTGATCAGACTCAGTCGGTCGATACTGTGTTACAAGATATGTCTTGTAGTGAGCCAATGAGTCGTATGGTGCAGGGAGATGTTGGTTCGGGAAAAACAATCGTTGCTTTCCTGACAGCTGCGATGGCGCTCCGTTCCGGGTATCAGGTGGCTATCATGGCTCCTACCGAAGTCTTGGCCAAACAGCATTATAAAAAAGCGAATGAATTTCTCCGTGATGTGTATATTCCTTCTCTTTCAGAAGAAGAGCGAGAGGAGCTTGCTCAAGATTTGTTTTCAGAAGCATCTGGTTTGCAAGCAGATATGCTGATAGGATCTCTGACTGCCAAACAAAAACGAGAAATAAAGCAAAGAATAGAATCAGGTGATGCAAGATTGATTATTGGTACGCATGCCTTGGTACAAGATGATGTGAATTTTAAACACCTTGGATTAGTAGTGATCGATGAACAGCATCATTTTTGAGTAATGCAACGAAGTCAACTCAAACAGCAAGGGCAACCACATATCTTGAGTATGACCGCTACCCCTATTCCTCGTTCTTTGGCTTTGACCATTTATGGAGAGTACGACCTTTCAGTTATCAATGAAAAGCCAGCCGGCCGCAAAGAAATCATGACTCGGTACATCGTTCCAGAAAAACGTATCCAGTGTTATGAATTTTGCAAATCGGAGATACGAAAAGGAAACCAGGTGTTTGTGATTTGTCCACTGGTAGAGCAATCAGAAAGTCTGGAAGTTACTTCTGTGCTCGAAGAGTACGAAAAACTCACCAAAGAATTTGATGGGTTTGCTGTGGAGTATCTCCATGGGAAAATGAAATCATCAGAAAAAGATGAGATTATGCTTCGTTTCCGGAATAAAGAATTTGATCTCCTTGTTTCTACCTCGGTGATCGAAGTTGGTATAGATATTCCAGATGCAACAGTGATCATCATCGAAGGGTCAGAGCGATTTGGGCTTTCTCAGATGCATCAGTTCCGTGGGCGAGTAGGGCGAAATGATAAACAGAGTTACTGTTTTCTCATGACAACCGATGGGCTGAGTGGAGATAATAGAGCACGCATCAAAGCCATGATCGATCATACAGATGGTTTTGCTCTTTCTGAGATAGATCTTGAACAGAGAGGTCCTGGTTCGGTCTTTGGTGTGCGTCAATCTGGGGTGCCAGATCTACAGATGGCATCGCTCGGAGATGTAGTAATGATAGAGCGTGCACGTAATGCTGCAGATGTTTTACTACAGCAAGATATGACACTTTCTGAATATCCAATACTGCAAAATAAATTAAAAAATTATCAACAGAAAAACCTCGATTAATCTCTTGATTTGTGCCAAAGAGAGAGTAATATAAAAACAGGACGTATCTATACGTGTTTGGCTACTATGTTTAAATCCTTAAGTAATAAATAGGGCGCTCCGTACAGTAATAGGAATATCATTGTCTGGCGAATAAACAAAAAGATGAGTGTCTTTTTGACCCACCGTGAATATTCACGGTTTATGCATCTTAGCTTAGCGGTAGATAGGTTTTGTTTTTTATAAAAAAATGAGAAAAAACTTGCAATATATTTCTGAGTAATATAGAATCTTCGAGCAAATGAGGTATGCCTCTATAGCTCAGTTGGTAGAGCACCCGCCTTGTAAGCGGTAGGTCGTCGGTTCGAGTCCGACCAGAGGCTCCATTTGGAATTAAATGCAAAGAAGTCACGCTCCGTGGCTTCTTTTTGCGCTATTTTCAGTTCGAGTGTTTCTAAAAACCGGGCATGCCTACTCTTCAGTAATCGTAGTCATTGAACTTTGGATAATGGCTTCCAGATAAGCTCTCTTCAATTTATAAAGTAGTTCGAGTGTGAATTTCTCAGAAACTCACTTCTTTTCAAAATATTTGATTCTCAGAAGATTTTTGAGATATCTTGAAAACATTCTAAGAGGTTTATTTCATCTTTTTTGTTTTTTTCTCAGAGTGTAGATAAATTCTCTTTTTCTTGATTCATTTGTATTATTTCATCTTGTAATATTCGTATATTTTTCCGAAAACTTTCTCTGATCATTTCATCATCTTCATCAGATAGACTCATAATAAGTCGGTCTTTTTTTTGTTCTTTTTTTGTGATGAGTTCTCGGAGTTTTCTTTCTCGTAGTACATATTTTTCTAGATTAGGATCTTGGATTTTTTCTTTTTTATCTAAGTACCATTGTACAATATTTGAAGAGATCGATACATCATCTAATAAAGAAAGTATTTGAGTATCAATATCTTCTTCCCGAAGATATATTCTTTTGCACTTCTTCTTTGGGTTCATGCATGTACAGCAATAATAACGATAAATACGTTCTTCTCCATTACTAAGCTTTTTCTTTTTTGGATCGAGAATAATAGCACAATCACAATTCTCGCATCTAAAGATTCCACGATAATGTTCTTTTTCATCGATGTATGCTGTTTTTATTTCTCATTTTTTACGATGAAGTATCTTTTGAACATTATCAAACTCTGTTTTTGTAATCATCGGCTCATGAAGTCATTTGTAAAGCTGACCCATATAGCGAAAGTATCAGTAATAGAAAGGGTTTTGTAGGAGCTCATAAAAACGACTTCTCTTTTTCCCAATATTTAAATTTTTAAATTCTTTATTCTCTGCTGCATATTTGAATATTTGGTTTATGCTATGTTTTCCTGCAGCTGCCATCTTAAATATTTCTTGTAATTTATAAAAGGTATCCGTATTTATAAATATTTTCTTTTCTCCTTTTTTTCAAGATGGGTCATTCTTATACCCAAGAGGAGCGAGTCATGGAAAATATCATTTTTGTACTTTTGTATTCATTCATCTTTTTACATTTTTTGCGAGATCTCGGATATACTGATTAGACATACCAAATTCTACATTCATCAAGAGAGCATGATCCTCTGGGTAGTAGTTACGATCGCTTGTATCGATTTGTTTTAGATTTCATGACTGTAACATCCATTGTATCTTTCCTGAGTCCAGAGGGTTGCGAGAGAGGCGATCGAGCTTCCAGCATACAATTCATTCCGCTTCTCTGTTTTCAATACGAGACATAAGTTCATCAAAACCAGGTCGTCCTGGTTTTTTTGCTGACTTGGATTCAATAATTGTATCAATTATGGTGTATCATTGACGTTTAGCTAGTTCTTCTCAAAATTGAATCTGACTATCGAGAGATTGGATTTGTTTATTTTTATCTTCTGAAGATCTTCGTACATATAATAATACTTTCATGAAGCTTTAATTTTTATATAAATAAAAAAGGATACTTGTGTACAACAAACTATAGATCAAAAAAATCCGAGTTTCACAAGTACCCTTTTTAATATACCTGTAGTCATAAAGACGCACAGATATTCAAAGGTTGGAAAACATTTTTTTGATACGGTATAGTTTGTTGTAATAAAACCTTACAATATTTGTTTTTGTTTTGCAAGACAATATGCTTGAATAAGCTCGTCTGCAGCACAAAGAAAATCAGAAACAAAATGTATGTATTCCATATTCGTTTTTGTCTGATAATCTTTTTCAAATATACTGTGTAGTTCTTCTAGGTCCTTTGTTGTAATAATATCTCGAACATTCATAATGTGTTTTTGTTAAAAACACGGCCGTGTGGAAATAAGTTGTCTAGACTTTGTTTTATTATTTTTTAGAAGAACCTGTTTCTTCAATAATTCTTTCTTCTAATTCATACGCAGCATTTGCTAGCTGACGGATGAAGAATCGACGTTCCCATCTCTTTGAAGATTTCTTTGCCTGTTCTTTAATAGATGCAGCTTTCGCTCTAAATTCTTTCAAGTATGGTTTGAGAAAATCTTTCTTTGGTTCTTCTCCATGTTGTTTTTTATAATCTTCCAGAAGAGATATCGAAAATGGATTCTGTGGGATATATAGTTTATTTGTATCTGGCTTTTGAGTGTTTTTCATAATAATTGATTGATAATAAAATTTTTAAAATAAATATGGAATAAAGAGTGTTGTCTTGATATTAAATCCAAGCATCTTGCTGATCTTCAGTTGTATTAGCATATTCAAGTTGTCTTTCCAGGGCAGCGGTGATGACAAGAACCATATCGAGCATTTCTTCTGCTGAATGATTGGGATGATATGTACCGATCATAAGAAGTTCTTCATCTGTGAATATTCATCCAGGGATACTTATTGAAACTGATGAAATAGAATCATAGTTGTATATTTTCATAGTATTATTTAGTTTTAGTAGTAAGAAGTGTTTGATTATGTTTGTTTGAATCTTCCTCAGGAAGGATAATATCTTTCTTATCCATAACATCTTGAGGACTTTTCAGAGCAGAAAAGTTCAGTCCTCTATATTTGAATGGCATTTTAGAAGGATCGAGATAGAAATCTGCGTATTCCTTGGTGTGGAGTCCTTCGTATTGACCAGTAGAAAAGAAGTCTATCTTATCTACTCCATTTTCTGCATGCATAATTGAAATACCTGCTTCTCGGAGATCTTTCAGATTTCGTGATATGATTGATCGGCTATAATCTCGAGAATAGAGTCCTTTTTTCCCATAAAGTTCAAGGATCTGTAAAAACCCATAAAGTCTTTCAGCCTTACTATTATCGAATAGCTTTTTAAGTCGTTCATAGATCGTATGTTGCTGTTCTACCTTACTATTCATATCCAAAGAAAACTTGGTCATGTAAGCAAGAACATAATCGCTGAATGTAAAATATTTCTCTATATGTTCAACGAAAATGATAAACTCAGATTTTTTGTATCTCTGTGCTGCCCAGACCCAGTATTCTCAAGGAATTTTGAGTTCTTCTCGGTACTGAGCAGCTTTTGCATATGCTTTTTGCTTGGTAGATTCTTTTTCTGCATACGGATAGCCAAAGATTTTATTGATCAGTATTTCTCTCCTGAACTCCATCTCGAAACGAAGTATGTCTTTCGAATATTCTTCGATCATCGCAGAGTATCCACTTGGGAGTATGCCTTTTTGTTCTTTTAATAGATCTCATTTCTGCTGAGTATTTTTATACTCTTCGTGTTTGAGATACCATTTCAAAGTATGATATG
>JAYELJ010000074.1:0-2572 GCA_034717395.1 Patescibacteria group bacterium | reverse complement strand
TAGACAGAGTCAGCAAATAAGCTTCGTATTGGAAAATGCTGGAATGCAAAAATATTGTATAGTAAAAATCCAAGTGCATATAAGCACTTGGATAGCTATACAAGCTATCTCGCTTGTATTTTTTTTGTAGGATGCAAAGTATCCTGAATTACTTTTGGAAAATCTTCAAATACTTGATTAGTAGAGTCTTGTATCTCCTCTGCTAAAGCAATGAGTACACCTGGAGATGTAAACACCATATCTTTTTGTTTCACCATATCTTGAGCAATTTGATGAACTTTTTTATGATGTTTATCTATTCTTGGGTAGAGATCATGCTCTCCAAACAGAGCTTTTCCTTCATTATGAAAGAATTTGCCCAACCTACAAGATGTATGAGTAGATAAATCTTTTGATTCTTTTTCAAACAACATATTGTAAGCACCGATCTTAAATAAGATATGATCCACCTCTATAAGACTTACATATGTCTTTCTTGAAAGGTATTTGGACATATCTGAATTATCTAAAGCTTGATCTTTCAATAAATTTACTACTGATTCAAATTCAGTCATTTTAGTTTCAAATTGTTTTGAAATTTCATTTGTCTTTTCTATAGATTTGCCTATCTGATCTGAGCTTTTCATAAACTCTTTGATCACTCTATGGATTTGACTCAGAGAAGTCTCTATTTTTGCAGCAAGTTTTTGAATATTTGCTGCAACCACACCAAACCCTTTTCCAAAATCACCTGCTTGTGAAGCCTGAATACCAGCATTTATAGCCAAAGCATTGGTATCATTAGTGAATTTTTCTATCTCTTTTACAATTGTTTCTATTCCTTCAACATCTGTTTCCAGGAAGAATTTTGCACCAGTTGCCATCTCCATCATCTTTTTAAGTTCATTAGTCATAGACCGCAGGTGAACAACACCATCTGCTACTTGATTAGATGATTTCAATGTTTCTTCTGATGTTTTTTGGATTCTTAGTGTCTCCTCGGTCGTTTCAGACAGAGAATTTTGCAACACTTTTGTATCGTGAGTTAGCCAGCCCTCTGGTCCACCTAAAGCATCTATCTTTGCTTTTACTTCTGTGCTTTTGGTTGCTTTAAAACCTTCTTTTACCAGAGTTAAAGAATTATCAACGTTGATAGCAGCAAGTTTAAAATATCCTTTCAGTCCAGAATCATACACTTTTGGTGCTGCAGTAAGATCCATTACCTCTGTTAAACTATTATCAATTCCCTTTACCAAGCTATCTACTTGATCCATTCCATCATTAAAGTTGTCAAAGATCTTTTTTATATCTGAAGAAGGATCCATATCCATAGTCTCTAAACGAACATCAAGATTCCCTTGAGCAAACTGTTCCATAGCCTTTGCTAAATCTTGTAAAAAAATTTCTTGCATACCAACATCCTTTTGTTTTTTTATCTTTGGTTGAGCAGAAGCTACTTCTGCAACTACAGTATTATTTGAGTCATCAGAAGATGTTTCTGATGTATCGCCTATTTGTTTCTTACCTCCACCTAAGAATTTCATATTAAAGAAATTCTTCATGCCAGGAGAACCAGTTCCTGTTGTATCTTTAGCTCCATCAAATATACCCATATCTTATCCTTTTATCGTTCCATCTTGCAGCTTTTGAATCAAAGATTGATAACTTGATTCTCCAATCGAACCAATCACTGAAATAAGATATTCCAATGCTTTATCCATCCCCTGCTCAATCTCAATAGATTTGAGTTTTTGATATAGAGGAACAATGATCTCCAAAGCTTTTACATTAGGCATTCTTCTTTCAGAATGGAATCCCACTAATTCTTTTTTTGGTATTGTTTTATCTGGACCAGACCAACCTTTGATAACATAAGATGGAGTAATATAGGCATACACCCAATAAAAATCTCCAGATTTTGACATGTTTTTTACAAAAGCATAGACAGGTCGTCCTGCTGACAGCTCATCCCAAGCATACTTAAATACGATACGAGGCATATCAGGATGACGGAGTATATTATGAGGTTTCCCTATAATTTCTGATCGATCATAACCAGCTATATCACAAAAACTATCATTACCATAGGTAACCACACCTTTTATGTCTGTTTTAGATACAATCAGCTCATCCGCATTCATTTTCAATTCTGTATGCCCCAGGGAGATATTTCTCTTATTATATATATCTTTCACAACCACTCTCCTATTTTTTCTTTTTCAAAAATGTATCCACAGCATGTT
This sequence comes from Patescibacteria group bacterium, assembly GCA_034717395.1. GTDB lineage: Bacteria > Patescibacteriota > Gracilibacteria > JAYELJ01 > JAYELJ01 > JAYELJ01. Next base: position 350 of record JAYELJ010000074.1, on the reverse strand, counting down.
GTAGCTGAGCAAAATCCATTTTTGCATAAAACCCATCTGCTCCAACTTCCATTACTTGTTTCTTATAATTAGAAGCTGTGGTATTCCCCACAATAGAAACTTCTGGGTGTTTTTCTTTTACTATCTGTATAACTTCAAACCCCAGTATTCCATCCATTTCAATATCAGTAATAATCAATGAAACTTTTGTCATATAACTTGGATCTGACTTGATTCTTTCTACAAATTTCGTGCCTGATTCGAATGTATCATGAGGAATATTCAACCGAGATAATCCATCGCTTAATATTCTTCTTGGTATAGCAGAATCATCTATTACTACTACAAAGCCCTCATATTCTTTTGTAAGA
>JAYELJ010000073.1:0-12668 GCA_034717395.1 Patescibacteria group bacterium | reverse complement strand
ACAAGAGCATATGAATGGTTCTATAGATATTAAGAATATAAAGTGGCCAGATTCTGATACATATACGAGTATTCAGTTGATGGATTTTATACCTCAATCAAATATAGATCAGGATTATGATTCTGGACGATATGGTGCTATGTTCTGTATCAAATTTCCTCTGCGTATTATAGATGAAAATGAACAATTATTAGAAAAAATATAAAGGATGATTATGGAAGAAATAAATAGATTTTTAGACTATTTTCCTGTGGATTTGTATGTATCTATGTTCAAACAATCCCCACAATCAGTTATTATTACAGATAGTAACCATTCTATCCTCTATGTAAATCCTGCATTTACAAAAACAACAGGGTACGGATTGGATGAGGTTCATGGTAAAAACCCAAGTATACTTCATGGAAAGGATACCGAGCCAGAGTATGTAACTGGTATAGGAGAAGAGTTAGAGAAAAAAGGACATATAGATAGGGTTGTAAGAAATTACAAGAAAGATGGGGTGCCTTTTTGGAATAGAATTCGTGTCCATGTGGTAGATCATGATGATACTAAATATTATATTGGTTATTCGCAAGATGTTACAGATGGTTATATCGAGAAGCTGATTCAAGGTCTTAATGTTAAGATTTTAGAACAAACTTCAGTGGTTGTATTTCAATGGTTTCCCAAAGAAGGTTGGCCAGTAGCAACGGTTACTAATAATGTAGAGAAAATATTTGGATATACAGCACAAGAGTTTCTTAATGGTTCTATAAAGTTTATAGATACCATTCACTCGAGTGATATAAATCAGGTTTCAGAGGAGGTTCAGTCGTATACAGATACGAAAAAAGACCAATTTTATCAAAGTTATCGTATAGTAACTAAATCTGGTGCTATTCGTTATATTAGAGATACAACTATCATTGATAGGACCGAAGAAGGGGAGGTAGAATTTTATAAAGGAGTGATTGAAGATATTACTGAACAGGTAGAAGCATCGCATTCTTTAAAAGAGTTGAATGAAAATTTGGAACAACGAGTGGTTATGGAAGTTTATAAAAATGAACAACAACAGATGAAGTTATTTAACCAATCTCGATCTTCTCAGATTGGTTCTATGATGGAAACAATAACACATCAGTGGAAACAACCTTTATCTATCATGAGTGGTTTAATCCAGCAGTATCAACGAATGATTGAAAGAAATATGTTAGAGCCAACAGAAATGATAGATTTTTTTGTAGAAATACAAGGTTATATAGGATATTTGGATAAAACTATTTCTGATTTTCGGTCATTCTTTCGTCCAGAGAAAGAAAAAGTAACCTTTTCTGTTTCATCGGTTATGCAAGAAGCTTTGTCTCTTTCATTTTTGGAAAAAGATCTTCTTGATCAAAGAGTTCATGTGAAATTATCTGCAGAAGAACCTATTCATTTAGAAGGTAATATTAATATGTTTCATCATATTATTTTAGTTCTTGTGAATAATTCTATTGATGCATTTCGTTCTCAATCAACTCCTTCAGAAGATAGATTGATAGAAATATATCTTCACTATGATCAAACAGATCAGCAAATAGAAATATGCTTTCAAGACACAGCTGGTGGGATTCCAGAAGATATTGTTGATAAGGTATTTAATCATTATTTTTCAACAAAGTTGGAAAATGGCTCTGGTGTTGGATTAGGGTTTGTTTCTGACTATATAGCAGAGGAATTAAAAGGTTCTGTCTCTGTGGAAAATTGTGAATATGAAAATGGGCTTACAGGCGCAAGCTTTTATATTAAGATCCCACTTTCACAAGAGATGATTCATACATTATCTCAACAGAAACTGGAAACATATGATTATTCTCTTGGTTATGAAATGAAAGGAGATAAGTTATGATTCATAAAGGAGCCAACCTGGCAGGGATTACAGATCAGGAACTATATTCTGTAGATATGTTACATAATTTGCATATACTCTATGCCGAAGATGAAAATACTCTAAGAGAACAGCTCTCGAGTAATTTGTTGATGATGAATATGACATCTGAAAGTAATTTGCATAAAGCAGAGGATGGAAAAGAAGCATTAGAAATATTTCAAAAGCAGCATATTGATATTCTTATTACAGATATCAATATGCCAGAGGTGGATGGAATACAACTAATAGAAGAAGTATGGAAGAGTAGGCCTGATATATTAATAATTGTTACAAGTGCCTATGGTGATGTTTCATCTGATATTCGGGAAAAAGAAAATCTTATCAAATTTGTGCCTAAGCCCTTGAACTTTGATAATTTGGAAAGAATACTTTTATATTATGCCTGGATACTTTTTGATAGAAAATACAGAGAGAGAGTACAATCGAGTCAAGTAATAGAAAAGCTTACTGCTCGTTTGAATATTGCAAATAAGGAGAATTCGGATTTAAGACAAAGAAATCAAGAGTTAGAAGAAAAGATAGAGGAATTAACCTTGCTTCTTCAACATGGAGAAGGGGACGAAGACTAATTATATTTTATCTATGTATAAAATATAAAACCCCCAGGCTTATAAGCTTGGGGGTTTTCCTTGTTTTCTCTCTATCTTAGAGCTAAGGAATGAGAGGTTCATAGACCTCCTGTGTAATATTTATATTTCCATCTTCGAGTATATATATCATGTTTTCTAGTCTAATACCTCCTTCATCTGGGAAATACAACCCAGGCTCTATGGTAAGAACCATACCTTCTTTCATCTTAAAATCCGTACCTTCTCTTTTACTCATAACAATTCCACCATCATGAATGTCAATACCAACACTATGACCAAGACCGGTAGAGAAGTATTGGCTATCCTGACCTATATCATCAAAGTGGGTAGAAGATTGAAAATAGAGATGTTGACCAAATATATTCGCTTTCGCTTTTTGTATAGCGGCTAACTGAACAGTTTTAACCGAATCATATCTTTGTTTCCAAAGATCCGACATGGATCCTTTAAAATATGTTCTGGTCATATCTGCCCAGTACCCGGTGATTTTACATCTTGGGAAGATATCAATAATGATAGGAACATCAGCTCTTAGTGGACCTTTTCCTAATTCATGTGGAATAGCAGAATCTGCACCACATGCAATAATGATGAATGGAAGATCATAACCTCTTTTATTAAACTCTTTTTCAGCTATAGATCTTAGATGATCACTTGTGAGAATTACGGTTCTTTTATTTCCAAAAACCTCTTTTTCTATATCATTAGTAGTGTGAACAAACACTTCTAGTTTTCTATTTTCTAAAATTTGAGCTCTTTTTATAATCTCTCTGAGTACTGATAATACAGACTCATTCGCGGTTTGTGCTTTTTGTATAACCTCTAATTCCGATTCATCTTTTATATCTCTTTCTGGAAATATTTGTGAGCAGAGTTGTATATCAATACCCATATCATCGAGGGCAGAGTAAATACCAATAGGAAGAGTTTTAGAGGCTATTATTGGTTTTTCAATATCAAGAGAATTTCTCAGATCCTTGATAGAATTAACCTGTTGTGCATGCCAATTCTTCTGTTTTGTATACAAAACAGAAGAATTATTTTCGGTATCAAATATTAACGCTTGAGTACCGTTCTTTTCTATCAGAAAATACTTTTTGCCTTTGCTTTCATCTTTATCTTCTTCTCTGATCATTATTTTTAAAAACTCAGAAGATACAGAAACCTTTTTGATACCTTCCTGTTGCCAACTTAGAACTTTTGAACCAATATCTGAAGGCATCCAGCTTGGTATTATTACTTCATCTATAGCTTGTTGTTGAAATATCTTTTTAATCAATCCAAGAGATTGTTCCGATTGAGGAAAATCTGTATGGTCATTTGCAGCTTGTTCTATGGTATTTAGGTAGATATCACTGAGTTTAGACTCTTCTTTTGCTAAAACTTTTCCTCCTGATTGTATTTGTTTATGTTCTATTGGCATCGTAACAGCTGCTGGATACATATCACCATCTACTTTGTAGCAAAAAATAGGGATATGATTTGATACCCCCAATAATAGATGCATATTTGGACTTGGATGTCCTCCATAAGCAAGAAATGCTTTCTTGGTTCTTTTCTGTATTCTTTTCACATGAGACTCCTTTGTTGATTGTTTTTGCGTTCTTTTAGCTGTTCTAAAATCACCTACATAATATTCTATGTTTTTCAGATGATAATAGCAATGCTTTCTCTTGCACTTGCCTTTTGTCATAACTTAGTCTAGACTAAATACCATGAAAATACACGACACTCTTTATATCGCTATGTTGCATTCACTCTCTGGACTCGGGCAAGGGAGGTTGCATACAATTTTTACTCAATACTCTTGTCCTCAATCAGCATGGGAAGACCTTTCTTTTGGATGGGCGAATCAATTTTGATTTTCTGAAAAGATTGTTCAGTCATGGATACAAGAAAAAGAAACAAGGTATCTGGAGAAATTCAAAGTTTTCTTTGAAAAACACAAGATTGGGATCAAAATCATTACAGATTCAGATTATCCAGATAAGCTTTCTAATATATCAGATCCACCATATATCATCTATTATAAAGGGGAGTGGGTGAACACAATTTTTGATCAGACTTTGGCTGTTATTGGTTCTCGAAAAATAACTCCAGAGTATGGTATGAGAGCTATTAAAGAAATCGTTCCTGATTTGGCGGGGAGTGGGTATACTATTGTTTCTGGGGGAGCTCTGGGTGCAGATACACAGGCTCATCTGTCAGCCTTGGAGGCAGGAGGTAATACAATTGTTGTGTTGTGATCTGGTATTGATGTTGTGTATCCGGCAAGTAATAAGAAATTATTTCAAGATATTGTTCAAACTAAAGGTCTGATTGTTTCTGATTATCCGATAGGAACCAAACCAGTAGCAGGGAATTTCCCAGCTCGAAATAGGATAGTATCCGGTCTTTCTGATGGAGTTCTGATAGTTGAGGCAGCAAAGAAGTCGGGGACTATGATTACTGCTCAGACAGCGCTTGACCAATGACGTGATTTGTTTGTAGTACCTGGTGACATATATAGAGAGACTTCGCAAGGTTGTAATTCTTTGTTAAGTCAAGGGGTTGCAAAAGCAGTACAATGTGCAAATGATATATTGTCAGAATATGGTATCAAATCTGTACAAAGCAAACTATCATTGCTAGAAACCATGGATTTGTCAGATCGTCAACAAGCGGTATTAGATTGTCTGGGTTGAAAGCAAAAACATAGTGAAGAAATTTCAGAAACTTTATGAACACATATTTCAGAGCTCTCAATTGATCTTATGAATCTTCAATTAGAATGAGTGGTATCAGAGGCCCCTGGCGGATATTGGTATAGAGTATAAATAATACCCACACAGATAAACCGCACAACATACATTGTGCAAACTAATTGTATTCTGTTTTCATTACTCCTCTTCTCTTTGTTCCTTGGAAATATTGAAAATAAATATCTTGAAAGCAATATGTTTTCAAGATAAGAATATTTGTTGTACTCCTCTTTTACTATCACTTGTATGATAATTTGATATAAAGAAAATCTAGGAACAATTATGTTCCTAGATTTTTAGTTTGATAAGAATCTGATAGCTTTGTTTATTTTTTCTATTGATTGATCTTTTCCAAGTATTTCAATCATTTCAATAGCTCCCATACTAAATTGTTCTCCTGTGAGTGCATATCGAAGTGGCCAAAGTATTTGTCCATTTTTATATCCTGCTCCTTTTATTTCTTGAACGAGAGTATCTTTGATTCCTTGGTAACTCATATCCTGTATGTTTGATATAACACCAGATACCCACTGAAGAGTTTCTTTGGCAGATTCTTCCGTTATTCCCATTTTTTCATTAAGAAAGAGTTCTGTTCTATATTCGTGTTCAGGTCGAAACACATAATTCACTTCCTTGGTTATGTCTTTGAGTTTACTAATTTTCGTTTGTAGATGACCTACTACTGTCTCTATAGTTGATATATCAAGTGTTTCTCGGGTAAATGGATTTACAAACTCATCCCTGTTTTGTTCTATGTTTCCTGCTTTCAGAAGAAAAGGAATACAGAGATCTGTAAGCTGTTGGACTGATTTTTGTTTAATATAGTGGGTATTAAAATAATCAAGTCGTTCGATATCAAATACAGCACCTGCTTTGTGAGCTCGTTCTATTTTGAAGAGTTGTTTGAGTTGATCCAAAGAAAAGAATTCTTGTGTCGTACCATCTCCAGGATTCCATCCGAGAAGAGCCATCATATTGATAATTGCTTCTGGTAGATACCCTTGTTCTTTGAGCCAGAATATATCTGCGGCATCTGTACTTCTCTTCGACATTTTCGACCTATCTGTATTGAGAATCAGGCTCATGTGACCAAATTTTGGGATTTCTAAACCAAGTGCTTCGTATAGCAATATTTGTTTTGGTGTATTTGGTACGTGATCCTCTCCTCGTATCACATGTGATATGTTCATTTCATTATCATCTATAACATTAGCAATATTATAGAGAGGCTGTCCGTCTGATTTTATAATAACAAAATCTCCTATAAGACTCAGGTCTTGAGATATTTCTCCTCGAATCATATCTGTATATGTGAGTATTCTATTTTCAGGTACACGAAAACGAATCACTGGTTTGCGACCTTCTGCTTCATATTCGGCTTTTTGGTTTTCTGTGAGGTTCCTATGTTTACCAGTGTATCTCGGTGGTAGTCCGGCTGCTTCTTGCTCTGCTCTTTCTTGGTTGAGCTCTTCTTCGTTCATATAGCAGTAGTATGCAGCTCCAGATTCAAGAAGCTTTTCTACGTATGTATTATATCTGTCGAGTCGTTCTGTTTGTCTGTATGGACCAAAATCACCTTTTTCAGACCCATCTGTTTGGATTCCTTCTATATTATTCATTAGTCCGAGCCAATCTAGACCTCTTAGGATATTTTGTTCAGATTCTTTGGTGGAACGTGTTCTATCTGTATCTTCTACACGCAAAACAAAATCACCTTTTTGTGATTCTGCAAAAAGGATATTGAAAAGAGCTGTTCTTGCTGTCCCCATATGAAGAAGCCCTGTTGGTGATGGGGCCATACGTACTCGAATTTGTGTCATATCTAATATATATCTTTAAAAAATAAGGAAACTTTTACAAGATCTTTGGTACTTTGATAGAGTTATTTTCTACTTCTAGTGGACTACATACTAACATCTGGTTTTTGTCGTAGTCTTTTTTTACTGTATCTTCACGGAGTTTATTTGATTCTCCATTGATATTTGGTGTGATATTTACAGCGCTTGTATCTACTTCATTGAGCATATCAGCATAACTCAATATATCATTGAGGTTTTTTACAAGCTGTTCTTTTTCTTCTACATTGGTACAAATCATTGTAAGTTTTTCTAACTTTTCAATAGTGGCAGTATTAATTTTTGACATATTGTATTTATTGTTATTTTAGTTGCTTTGTGTTATAATTATTTATTAATAACTATTATAACTTGATAAGAATGGGGATCAATACAGATAAAATATATTGGAAGCTTGCTTCAGCAATTACTCTTTTCTTTTTCTTTGTAGGGACTTTTTTTGTGAGTTCTTATGATATCTCTCTGTATATGAAAGCGGATATGAGAGATGGTTTGTTTCTTGAAAATTTATTTGAAAGAACTTCTAAAGATCCAATGTATGCTCAAAGCATGGTGTATTGTATGAGTTTAGAAGAAGGAATTCAGAAGGATTCGTGTCTTGATAATATTATCGAAGATTATGCCTTTTCTTACACTGATACTTTTCTGTGTGGGGCTATATCCGATACCAACAGGAAACAAGAGTGTGTTGATACTATTGTCTATAATCAGGCACTCCAAGAAGATACTGGACTCCTGTGTGATAGTATCAAAGATCATGGAAAACGTGATCAGTGTCTTTTTCGTTTTTCCAGCAAATTAGCTAAAGAAAATAGAGATAGTTCATTTTGTTCGAGTATCCCCGACTCCCCTTTGCGTGACAACTGTCTCAGACAAGTGAGGTACCTTTAGAGCGATCCATTTGTTTAGTCTACCACCCATCAGATGCAGATGTATCATATGGATCTGCATCTTTTTTTGCATTACTCATGATAGCTCCAACAAAGGATCCTGCGGCAATAGCTCCCATAAGAAATGAAAACATCATCGGTGTTATAAGACCAACAAGTTGGTTGGACATGCTCGTGAGGAAAAAGAACAGTGTTCCATTTCCATAATTTTGGAACGTAATAGTGAGAAAGAAAATGATAGCAGAAGCACCCAGGAGGAATAAAAATACTCGTAGCATAAAAAATGATTATAAAAGACTTATAAATTTGTTATCAGTATAGTAAAATCTTATTTCTTTATCAAGTTATTACTCATTGTGTTGAGGTTTGATCACGATAAGAAATGTTTTGATAAGTATGATGATATCGAGTCCAACTGACCAGTTTTCTATATAGCTGGTATCGAGTTTTACTTCTTGGTCAAAGTTTATGTCAGATCTTCCTGATACTTGTGCTAGACCAGTAATACCTGGTTTTATAGTAAGAACAAATTTTTGTCCTTTTTTGTATTGTGTGACTTCTTCCGGAAGATGAGGTCTTGGTCATACAAGAGACATATCCCCTATCAAGACTGACCACAGCTGAGGAAGTTCATCCAAGCTTGTTTTTCGTAGTATTCTCCCGAGTTTAGTAATTCTTGGGTCATTTTTCATTTTAAATAAAGGTCCATGACGATCACTCTGTAGCTTCTTTTTCATCGCTTCTGCATCGGAAATCATTGATCGGAATTTGTAGAAAGGAACAAGTTTTCCTTTCTCCCCTACTCTATAGCTTTTATAGATAATAGGTCATTGGGAATCTATCTTGATCAGTGTTGCTATGATAGCAAATAGTGGAGAGAGAGCTATGAGCCCAAATAATGCTGCAGTTTTATCGAATATAGCTTTGTTGACTGCTCCCCATGCTTCTAGAGGAGAAGGTTTCATTTCTATCAGAGGGAGTCCATCTATATCTTTTGTTTCTATGTTTTTGGCATAGAGCTCCATGATATCAGGGATGAAGCTATATTTTATATTTTTATCTCTACATATTTCAAATACTGTATCATCATGTACGGTGATAAGTTTAGAATTTGTTTGTATAATATGGTCTACTTTCTGCTGATCAATCACCTGTTCTATATTATCAATGCTGTCGATAATCTTTACTGTGTTTTTTGGACTACTTCTTCGGACTCTATCGAGCGATCCTATGATAGTATATTCTTTTTTCCGATTGAGTGATTTAGCGAGTCTTTCTACTAGTTTCCCCGTTCCTACAAATAATACCCTTTGTCTCCCAAATCCATATGCTTTTAGACTATGTTCTATTGATCTGAATACACCATGTGAAAACACCAGGTAACTAAATACAAATAGGTATATATAGACTATAACAAGACGAGAGAAAAAGAGTTGTCTTGTAAAAAAGAAATATGCGATCATTATCATCAACCAAGCAGTCGTTACGAGCCATATGGTCGGGATGGCTTGTGTAAATTTCAGAGGATTCTTAAGAGAATAAAATCCTTTGAGGACGAGCATCAGGAAGAGTAATACACTCCCCTGTATAGCAAAATCTTGGTAGTTTTCCCATGGGAGTAAATTATTTCCAGATAGTTGAAGAAATGAAAAGAACGGAGCATTATCACGAAGATGGTATGCAGAAAGGAATGCTCCAAATATCAGGAGTATATCTACCGGTATCTTGAAAAGCTGGAGAAATCGAAACACAAAAAATTGAATTATGAAATTTTATAAAATGTTTGGGCATTTTCGTATGTGATATCAGCAAGTTCTTGGAGAGAAATATTTTTGATATCAGCAATATTTTGGGCGATATGTAGTATATATTCTGAGTTATTTTCTTTCCCTCTTACAGGATTGGGTGCGAGAAAAGGAGCATCAGTTTCTATAAGGAGTTTGTTGAGAGGCACGAGGTGTACCAGCTGACGAATATGTTCCGCTTTTGGAAAGGTAACAATACCTGTGAATCCTATATATCCGCCAAGCTCAATAGCTAATTGTTTGAGTTCGAACCCTCATGTATAACAATGAAGGACAAATCCTTTTTCTATCGGGTATTGTTTTAATAGCTCTATCATGTCTTCATCTGCTTCTCTGGTATGGATAACTACCGGGAGTTTATATTTATTGGCAAGGGCTACTTGTTCTCTATATGCCTGTTTTTGTTTGTCTTTATCTGCCATATCCATATTTGGTGCTCATTTAAAATAGTCAAGTCCACACTCCCCTATAGCTACTATTTTATCATTTTTTTGAATCAGATTTTCGAGGTCTTGCTTAGTTTTTTCTGACCACTCCTGTGCATCATGAGGGTGTATACCAACAGTAGCATAGATCATATCATAGGTGTTTGATAGTTCGACAGATTTTTTGCTGCGTTCTAGAGTGGTTCCGATATTAACTATCGTCTCTACCCCAGTTGACTTGGCTTTGTCTATATATTTTTGAGCATCTTCTACTTTGTTGTAATCAGAGAAGAAATCGATATGACAATGGGTATCAAAAAGTTTCATAGTGGAATAAGGAAAATAACAGTTGTAGATCATATGTATTTGGTGTTTATTGTATACCACTCCCCTATTTAAGGCAAATTTGAGCAATAAAAAAAGCAAGCGAATTTATCGCTTGCTGCATCTTTTATCACAGCTTCTGCAAGTGCAGAATATTACTTTTTTATTATTTCTTTGGATCTGAAGTGATCCATCTTCATTTCTTTTCATAACTCCACCATTGAGTTGTATTGGTTTTGTTCTTGACATACTAAGATCCTTTCTTGTGTTAATTTATATCCATTATATAAATACAGTTCTAATTGTCAAATAAAAATTATAAATCAGAAGCGTTATCAATCTCTACTCCTTGGTAGTAGTATTGAATAATTTTTTCAAATCCATCTCCTTGGATGGCCATATTAGTTGCTCCACAACCAGAAAGACCTACACCATGACCAAGACGCTGTGTTTTCCCACAGATACTATCATCCACTCTTTGCAGATATGGTGTATGAGTCCATCCCCAGACTTCTTCTGCGCTCCGAGTCCATCCATCTGACTGGTTAAAGTATGGTGTTTTAATAAGGTCTCCATCATAGGTAACCACCATCCCTGCCGTATCAGCATTGGATGTGACCATATTTGGAGCTCTGAGTTCGAGTCCATATCCTTTGTAGTTTTGGCAGCGTTCTGGACTATCATCTAGATGATAGGGTTTTCCTGGGAATTTCTCTGCTTGGGTCATATAGAATAATGCATAGCTACGAGAGAGAATCATCATAGTACGAAGTTTCTCTGTAGGGTCTGTATTAGAAACTTCTGCTATACCATTGAGGTAGTGATGGAGTGGTAGTTCATTTATGATGATGATCTTTCCATCTTCGATTTTCAACTCTAGGGTATCTCGGTACATATTGTCATTGAGGTTTGGGTTCCATCCTGGACTGTGGTCCCAGTTTTCTATAGACCAAATAGTATCAACATCATGTCCTTGGAGTCGAACAAAGGTTCCAAGATCGTTTTCTCCATCGAAAATATGTCCATTTTTAATTGTAAAGGTATGTGTTTTTGCTATCTCTTCTGTTCTGCCTTTTTGAGGTGAAAGCAGTGCTGTTTTTGATGGAGATATTTGAATGGTATCAGATTCGAAGCCGAGTTTTACCCGGATACGATCAGTAATAGCTTCTGGTTGTAGGGTTCTATTATTTGTTGGTGCTGATGTGTCTATTGTACTAGTGATATTTGCTGTTGTTTCTTTTTCTTTGTTTGGTCTATCTACATGAACTATAATAGGATCCGTGTTTAGTTTCTGGTCATACACAAAGAGATCAAAATACATATTTTTATCAAAAAATCTTCCTTCATCACCTACATGAAGTTTGAGATAGAATATCCCTTCTTGTCCTGGTTTTACATCAAAGAATAGTCGTTTTTTCCATGGTTGGAGTCCTTCTCTATTTATCAAAGCAGATACTGTTGGGAGTGTGGACTGCCCAGTGTTTTTGATTTTTAGAGGAAGGTAGAGAATATCATGATCTTTATTGTACTGAATATTGTGTTCTGGAAAAAACTCAAAACTATACTCTGTTTGCTGGATATAGGTTCTCCAATGAATAAATGGTCTTTCAAGTACCTCTCTAAAATATTGGAAATGAAATTCATATAAAAACTCCCCTGCTGTATATGGTGCGTGATACAGGTACTGAAATGTAGCAGTTTCTCATGGGTGTACAATATCTTCGAGCATATGCATCTGAAACCCATGACTTTTGTTTACAAGAAAAAGTTGGTCTTTAGTCCAAGGAGTTTGTCCATCATTGCGCCATCTTGTTTCAAAAAGATAGGATTCTCCATAGAAAAGATCTGGATAGCTTGTTTGGCTTATGAATTTCCCTATAAATTCTTCTGAAGCTACTGTATAGTCAAAAAAGTGGAATTCATCATGAAACTGGGTATTTTTTGCATACTCTAGATTGTAATATTCTTTATTTTTTCCTGGATCTGATTGTATATCCAGATTAATTACAAAATTTCCTATCTCATTGGGTGCTACTTCTGATTCTTGCATATATCCATAATTCCAATCCTGGCTATGTGATCCTTTGTTCCCTGGTATCATACGGATAAGATCTTTTCCCCA
>JAYELJ010000072.1:0-2580 GCA_034717395.1 Patescibacteria group bacterium | reverse complement strand
CAAAAGAACTAGATTATTATGTTCAGATAATTAATAATAGACCTAGAAAACGTCTCGGTTACAAAACCTCTCAAGAAGTCTTTTTTGAACTATAACAAATTCTGCACTTCGATTTCGAATCTAGGAGGCATATTTCTCAAAGATCATTACCATCATACTCTGTGGGAAACACAGGGTTGAATAAGGGACAAAATTTAGGAATGAGTGACTCAAGCACAAGAAAAGAGTCTTTTGATTCGTACTCTTGAATTCAGATTGAGAATGATTTTTGAAAAACACCAAATAGCTTTGTTCAGCTTGATGACCGATATGTTGTCCGATCAGTGAATCAGAAATTACTGCAGATTATTGATCAGCACGCATTACATGAGAGATATTTGTATGAACAGATTTTAGACTCATTTGAATCGAGATCAAATATTCAGGAATTGTTAATTCCTCTTGAAATTTCAGGGACAGAAGAGGAGATGATTGTATTGAAACAGAATATACATGTGTTGTCAGATATTGGGATACAAAACTCTATCGAGCAGAATTATATTTCTGTTACAGCTATTCCAGAATATCTGAATCAGGACTCCATTCGTGATTTGATTCTGGCTCTGATGCAAGAAGATACTGATTTTGAATTCGAAGGTTCAAAGGAAGCAAAAGCAGCATCTATGGCTTGTCGTGCAGCGGTAAAATTTGGTGATGTTCTTTCAAATGCTCAGATTGAATATATGATAGAGAAAGATCAGGAGCTTGCTGAGAAATCATGCCCACATGGTCGTCCATTTCTTATTACTATTTCCTATAATGAGTTGGACAAATGGTTTCGTAGGAAGTTTTAAAATTCCTTGATTTTATGAACACAAATTTGATACAATGCGATCAGTTATTACTTATTTAAAAACAAAAACACATATGAAAAAAACATCACAAGTAGTGTTGGCTTCACTTTTGGCTGGGTCTATATATGCTCCAGTAGCATCAGCGATGCACCATGAAGAAGATCCACAAGTAGAATCTGTCTCTACTGAAACGGTAGAAACTATGGCAGAAGAAGTTGTTGAGTCTATGGAAGAAGCAACTGCCTGCACAATGGAATTTGCTCCAGTATGTGGGGTAGATGGTAACACATACGGAAACAAGTGTTCAGCTGGAGATGTAGAGGTTGTGTCAGAAGGGGAATGTCCAATGAAAAAAATGGACGAGATGAAAAAAGAAGCTCGTATGGCGCAAGAAATGGTGGGGGATGCTCTCGAAAAAACAGGAATGCAGAATAAAATGATGAATAAAGAAATGAAAGAAGGAATCAAAGAGATTACAGAAGATACTACAAAAGAGATCGAAGAAGAAATGGAGGAAATCATGGAAGAAATAGAAGAAGAGATTGCGGAAGAAGTACAAGAACAAGAAACAAAAAAATGGTTTGCTCAAGTATGGACAAAATTCCTTGGATTCTTTGGAATGTAATATTCGAAAATAAAAACAATACTCTTTCTCTCGTAACGTGCTGCTACGGAGAGAAGGGTGTTGTTTTTTTATTGAGAGAGGAGTAGGATGAGAACGTAGTTTAGAAATATTTATTATGTAAACATCTATTTCTTATGTCATTATTTAAAGATTTTCAATTTACTTGGCCAAATATCCTCAAAGGACTTGGTGTTGTTATTGCTATCGTTCTGGTGGCAGCATTGGTTATTTCTCTTGTTTCATCAAGTGTTCGTACGATGACACAACCAAGTTATGATAATTATGAAGGACCCTATGAGTCAAAAAGCATATCAGCTATGGAATATGGTCGTGGAGGTGGATGATATTATGAAGATTCAATCATTCCTTCTCCTGGATATATTTCTGGAGATACAGCAGAAGAATATGAAGTTCGTTCATATTCCCTCTCGTATGAAACATATGACAAAGAGAATCTCTGTGGACAGATTTCTGACCTCAAATCACGTGATGATGTTATCTTCACTCGAGCTGATAGCTATGATAGAGGTTGTAGTTATGGGTTCAAAGTAACACTCGATACAGCAGATGAGGTGTTAGATCTACTCGAAGACCTCAATCCACGTGATTTCTCAGAAAATATCCAAACAATCCAAAAATCAGTTTCAAATACACAATCAGAAATAGAGATTCTCAATGAGAAACTCAAATCTATTGAAACGAACTTGGAGGATGCTATCTCGTCATATGATGAGCTGAGTGATCTAGCAAAAGCAAAAGAAGATATTGAGTCTCTGACCAAGCTGATCGATCTAAAGATGAACACAATCAATCGTCTGACAGAAGAGAAGCTCAACCTAAATGAACGTATTGCTCGTTATCAAAAACAACAAGATGAGCAGCTAGATAGACTCAAATATGTAGAATTTTCTATCTCTATCCGTGAAGTAGTTCTTATTAATTGGGAGCAGATGCGTGATTCATGGAAATATACAGTACAAAGCTTCTTCCGTGATATCAATGATATTATTCAAGATCTTTCATTAAATCTTGTAATTTGGTTGATGCGCGCTCTACAGGTATTCTTGTATATTGGTTTTGCATTAGTATTTGTAAAACTCTTATGGGTATTTGCTCGTCGTG
>JAYELJ010000071.1:0-2606 GCA_034717395.1 Patescibacteria group bacterium | reverse complement strand
GTTGTCAATTAATCTAAAAAGAGAAATTGTATCTGTTGGTAGAGGTTGTGTTGTTGTATCCATATCTCATTCCTTTTTCTTTAGCTTGTTCGTACTCTAAACAATAGAGATAAAGAAGTCAAGTAATATGTTTTTTGTTGTAAGTCAATATTGAAACTTACTTTTCATATTTTCTTGTATGTTTTTTGTGAGCATGGTAGTCTGTATCGCGCTATTATAAGCTATTTTATTGTTCTTAATTTTATAGAGATTATGCTTCTTTTGGGATACTTGAAGAAAAAATGATGGTTTGATGAGATCATCTCTGAGGTGTCAGATAAAACACAGATGAAGACAGATGTTCTTTCTGGTCTTACTGTAGCGCTTGCTCTGATTCCAGAGGCGATTGCTTTTTCATTTGTTGCAGGAGTTCATCCGATGGTTGGGCTGCATGCAGCTTTTATTGTCGGGCTGATTACCGCTGTATTTGGAGGACGTCCAGGGATGATCTCTGGGGCTACTGGTGCACTTGCAGTGGTGATGACTTCTTTGGTATTGCAGTATGGAATAGAATACCTCCTAGCAACAGTAGTACTGATGGGGATATTTCAGATCCTTTTTGGTTTGTTCAAATTTGGGAAATTTGTTCGTCTGATTCCACATCCAGTGATGCTAGGGTTTGTAAATGGGTTAGCGATTATTATTTTTATGTCTCAGTTGGGGCAGTTCCAAATAGATGGTGAGTGGATAACAGGTGCTTCTGCTCTGATTATGGCTGGGCTTGTGCTCCTGACAATGGGGATTATTCATTTCCTTCCAAAAATCACAAAAGCGATCCCATCGGGTTTGGCTGCTATTGTAGTAGTGACACTTATTGCATTGTTTATTCCTGGTCTCGAAGATACGAGAACAGTAGCTTCGTACCTGATAGAAAATGGGTACAATAATCTTGTGGGAACTTTTCCAAGTTTTCATATTCCTATGATAGATATGGGGCTTTGGGATATGCTCCAAATTATCACACCATATGCTCTGATTCTTGCAATTATTGGTCTAACAGAGTCTCTTATGACCTTGAGTCTTATCGATGAGATCACAGATACTCGTGGGAAATCAAACCGTGAAGCTATTGGACAGGGGCTTGCCAATACCACTTGTGGTTTTTTTGGAGCAATGGGTGGTTGTGCGATGATCGGACAGTCTATGATCAATATCTCTAATGGGGGACGAGGACGTATGTCTGGGATCACGGCTGCGGTAGCTCTTATACTCTTTATTGTATTTGGAACGGCTTTTATCTCACAGATTCCTCTTGCTGCTTTGGTAGGACTTATGTTCATGGTGGTGATAGGTACTTTTGCTTGGCCAACGATCAAAATGCTGACAAAAATCCCAAAATCAGATGCTTTTGTTCTCCTGGCTGTAACATTTATTACCGTATACACAGGAGATCTTGCTATTGCAGTAATTACTGGGGTGGTTATCTCTGCTCTGGTATTTGCTTGGCAAAAATCTCAAAATCTTACCGTAGTTCGTAGTGTGGAAGGGGGGACTACAACATATATGCTTGATGGATTCTTATTCTTTGGTTCGGTAGAAAAATTTAAAACACTTTTTGATAGTAAAAATGATACACAAGAGGTAGTTATTGATTTTGCAAACTCTCGTGTGATGGATCACTCTGCGATCGAAGCGATCAATTCACTGACAGAGAAGTATCTCAAACAAGGAAAAGAGATTCATCTTCGTCATCTGTCTGCTGACTGCCGCAAACTTCTCAAAAATGCAGAAGACATTGTTGATGTGAATATTATGGAAGACCCGAAATATAAAATTGCCGATGATGCTCTCGCATCGTAGTATCTTATCCCTAGCTCAGGCTGGGGATTTTTCTTTTCTTGTTTCCAGTTGAATCTTGCGATAGAATAGCTTTGATTTTTTAATTTTTAGTTTTGATATACCCCCATGTCATCTATTCATATACTCCCAGATGTTGTTCGTGATCAGATAGCCGCAGGAGAAGTAGTGGAACGTCCTGCATCGGTGGTCAAAGAACTCGTAGAGAATGCTTTGGATGCCGGGGCAACGAAGGTCGAAATATCGGTAGAGAAATGAGGAAAAGAAAAGATTATTATACGAGATAATGGGAAGGGGATGTCTCAGTCAGATGCAAAAAAAGCAACACAAAGATATGCAACCTCGAAGATAGAATCAGAGCAGGACCTGTGGCATCTCCACTCGTTTGGTTTTCGTGGGGAAGCTCTAGCTGCGATTTCGTCGGTATCGGTGTTTCAGATTCAGACAGCAGAGCAGGGGGCTCAGACGGGAGTTTCTCTGATGTATCGATCAGGAGACCTGGTACAAGAAACAGTGATACCGGGGATCGGAGGGACAGAGATTATAGTAGAGAATTTATTCTTTTCTGTTCCAGCGAGGCTCAAATTCCTGAAAGCTGATAGCACCGAAGAAAAATATATTCGTTCATTGCTGACGCAGATAGCTTTGATCCACCCAGAGGTAGAGTTCATATATAACTCAAACGGAAAAGAAGTGTTTCATTATGGAATCGGTCAGTCTCAAAAAGAGAGATTTCAATCTGTTCTTCCAAAAGATATAACAGAAGGACT